>JAPWUU010000013.1 GCA_028275365.1 Candidatus Caldatribacterium sp. | reverse complement strand
CTGGGTGGAGAATGTTTTCTGCTCCTTGAGGACGAGAAGAAAAAAGACCAGAGACTCCAGAGCCTCCGGTACTTCCTCACCGCCCTCTGGCACGAGGTCCAGACACCTCTGACAGTTCTTTCGGGATACCTGGAAACCCTCGAAGAGGGTCGTCCCATGGAAGGAGAAATTCTCTGCCGCATGGTGCGACAGATCAGACGTCTTGAAGGTACAATCCGGGAAATCCAGCGACTCAGCGTTCTTCTTGGGGAAAAACCGGAGAGGATTTCAGACCAGGAGTTCTCCGCCCTCCTCCAGGAGGTTCTCGAAAAAGCCCGGGAAGACCACGAGGACCTGAGGGTTCGGGTCGACATCGCAGGGAAAGCGAGCACGAATCTCCTCCCCCTCTCCCGTGGTGAGGCCTTTGTGCTCCTTTCTAACCTCATAACCAACGCCTTCTCCTTCAATGTCCCCGGGGGAGAAGTTGCCATCACCGTGGCTTCTTCGGACCTGGGGCTATACCTTACCCTTGAGAACACCGCCTCACCCCCTGATGCCGAGTTCCTGCGCTGGTTCTTCGACCCCACTGAGGCGCCTCCCCGGGGAGGGAGCGGTAAAGGCGTGGGGCTGTACCTCATCAGGGAAGTGGTGGAGCGGGGGAACGGAACGATTCACCTGCGGCCCCAGAGAGATCGAGTGGTTTTCGAGATCACGATTCCCTGGGAAACGGAGGGTGGCAAAATTTCCGAAGGGGAAACCTCTCCTCGTTGACGAACCTCACCCACCCTGGTATAATTCCATCTGCAAGCCGGGCTGGTGGAATAGGAAGACACGCTATCTTGAGGGGGTAGTGGGTTTTCGCCCGTGCGGGTTCGAATCCCGCGCCCGGCACCACTTCACAGAGCGCAGGACCCTCTAAAGGCCGCCAGGAAACCCCACAAGACCTTGGGAACCCGTGGTATACTTAGAGGAAAGACGCGGAGCGTGAGGATCATGAAATGCAGCCGCTGTGGAAAGCCTGCTTTCGTGAAATTCAAAAGGCACAATGCCGCCTTCTGCGAGGAATGCTTCGACCTTTTCTTCGAGCGCCAAGTTGAAGGGGCCATCCGCCGGAAAAGGATGTTCACCAGGGACGAAAAGGTACTCCTTGGAGTTTCTGGGGGGAAAGACAGCATGGCCCTGTGGCACTACCTCCACCGAGCCGGCTACAGGGTTTTCGGAGTGCATGTTTTCCTTGGTATCGGAGAGTACTCGGAGAAATCCCGCGAGGTTGTGACCACCTTTGCCCGGTCCCGCAACCTCCCCTTGACCGTCCTCGACGTTCAGGACTTCATTGGATGTTCCCTTCCGGAAGCCACCCGCAGGCTCAGAGAACGGGCTCCCTGTTCCCTCTGCGGGAGCATTAAGCGTCACATCCTCAATCGTTTCGCTTTCGAAGAGGGTTTTGCCGTATACGCCACCGGTCACAACCTCGACGATGAAGCAGCCACCCTCCTTGGCAACATCCTGCACTGGCATATTGACTACCTTGCCCACCAGGACCCTCACCTCCCGAGCCCCCATCCGAAAATGACGAGGAAGGTCAAGCCCTTCTACACCCTCACGGAAGAGGAAATCCTCCGGTACGTTGAGCTCCACCGTATCCCCTTTGTGCCTGAGCGGTGTCCCCTCTCCCAGAAGGCCAAAAGCCTCAACTACAAGGAAGCCCTGGCGCTTCTTGAGGAACGGTCTCCCGGGACCAAACACATGTTCTTTTTGGGGTTCCTCGAAAAGGGCAAAGCGTACTTTGCTCGGAACCTCACCCCTCCGGAACTCCGCGAATGCCAGAGGTGTGGCATGCCCACCACCCAGGAAGTCTGCTCTTTCTGCCGCACCGTGGAGAGGCTGAAAGCCAAAGAGGTGAAGAACCATGCGCATTCTCGCCGTGAATAGTGGAGGATCCTCCATCAAGTACGAGCTCTTTGAGATTGGAGAACGGGAAACCTCAATCCTCCGGGGGAACATCAAACGCCTGTACCGTCAGGATTCTTTCCTCGAACAGACGTCCTCTTTAGGTACTCTGGTAAGGAACGTCCCCAACCTCGACCACGAGAGAGGATTGAACCTCATGCTTGAGGCCCTTACCGAAAGCGGATGCCTCAGGGACCTCACGTCCCTTGACGCCATAGGGATCAAGCTCATCAACGGGGGCAAGAGGGTGATGGAGACGCGCTTCATCGACGACGAGGTTCTCGCAGCCCTTGAGGACCTCGCCTCGGTTACTCCTGTGCATAACCCCCCGGCGCTTCTTGCCATCGAGATCTTTCGCCGGATTGTCCCCCACATTCCCCTTGTGGGGGTCTTTGAGACCACCTTCCATCGCTCCATCCCGCAAGCCCATCGGGTTTATGGTCTCCCCTGGTCTCTGAGCACCGAGTACGGCCTGGAAAAGCTTGGCTTTCATGGGAACTCCTACCGGTACATCGCCGAGCGCATTGCCGAGCTCTCTCCCCACCACAAAAGAGTCGTGGCCTGTCACCTCGGCAGCGGCTGCAGCGTCTGCGCCATAAAGGACGGGAAATCCTTTGACATCTCAAGCGGCTTCACCCCACAAAGCGGGGTCATTATGTCCACCCGTCCGGGGGACTTCGACCCTCAGGTGCTTTTGTACCTTGTGGAGAAAGCGGGACTTCAGCCTGCCGACCTCAACCGGATACTCACCAGAGAATCAGGGCTTTTGGGGATTTCCGGAGTCAGTGGGGAAATGTGGGAGCTTGAGCGAGCAGCCAGAGAGGGAAATGCTCAAGCTCAGCTTGCCATTGACGTTTTCGTGTACCAGGTGAAGAAGTACATCGGAGGGTTTGCCGCCCTTATGGGGGGTGTGGAGAGCTTGGTGTTCACCGGAGGCATCGGAGAGAACGACGCCTACATCCGGGAGAGCATCTGCGAGGGTCTGGCATTCCTTGGGATTGAGATTGACCCGGAACTCAACGCCCAGATGGTAGGTGGAAAAGAGGGGAAAATCAGCCGGTCCACCTGTGAGGTCTGGGTGATTCCAACCCGGGAAGAACTCATGGTTGCCCGGGAAACTGCACGGCTCATTGCCCAAAAAAGGAGCTGAACGCCATGTCCTCTGCCGAGTACCATGCCCAGGGATTCAACTGTGCCGAGTCGGTGCTCCTTGGGCTCTGCGAGGAAATGCACGTGGCAAGCCCCCTGATCCCCCGGATTGCCACAGGTTTTGGGGGAGGAATAGGCCACACCGGGAATATCTGCGGTGCGGTCAGTGGAGCGGTCATGGCTTTGGGGATTGCCTTCGGGAGAGAAAAACCCGAAGACAGAGCAACCCGGGACAGGCTCTACCTCCTTGTAGAATCCTTCCTTGGGGAAGTCGAAAAGGCCCTGGGTCACCTCGACTGCTTCAGCCTCATTGGGGTTCGCCTCGATACCGAAGAGGGGTTGAAGCGGTACCGGGAGGAAAACCTCCGGGAGAGGTGCCGCAGTATCGTGGCAACCGTGGAGGAGATTGCCAAGAGGTACCTTTCAGGGAAGGGGAACCCCGAAAGGTAGGGGGTTCCCCGGGGAGTCACGCCCGGTAGTAGGCCTCGAGGCAAAGCGGAACCTTCACGTAGTGCTCGTAGAGTTCGTCGTAGATGGCCCGCTCCGGAGAGGGCTCGAAGACCCTTGTGGTGTGGATGATGTTGCGCTTTGCTTCCTTGAGGTCTTTCGCGTACCCTATCCCCACCATGGCAAAGAGTGCTGCTCCAAGAACCGTGGCCTCCTCGCAGGAGGTGACCACTACCGGGAGATTCAGCACATCGGCGCGAAGGCGATTCCAGAGAACATTCTTCGACCCCCCACCCACGACGACCACGCGCTGAGGACGGAACGCAAAGGCCTCCGAAAGGGCCTCAACAGCCTGCCGAAGCTGAAAAGCAAGCCCCTCAAAGGCAGCCCGGGCAACGTGGGCCCGCCCCGTGGTGAGCCCAAGCCCCAAGATGGTGCCCTTCGTGCCGTAGGGTTTCAGAGGTCCTGAGGGCATGAAGGCGGGGATGAAGAGCACCCCATCAGCCCCAGGGTCAACAGAGGCAGCTTCCTCCACAATACGCTCGTAGATATTGCTTGCGTCCTTGAGGTCGGCGAAGAAGTGCCTTCGGACCCACTCCACCACACCCCCGGCAATCATGAGCATCTGGGGATTCCAGAACCCTTCCTCTGCATCAAGCTCAACGAGCATCCCCGTGGTGAAGGCAACCTCCGAATCCCGATAGTAGGGAATCCGCAGTGCGGCAATCTCCCAGGTACCCGAGCTCAGGATGAGCTCGTCGTCCTTCGCCAAGGAACCAACAAGGGCAAACTGGGTGTCGTGGCCCGCAGAGGTCACCGGGGTACCCGAAGGGATACCGGTTTTCTCGCTAGCGCTTTTTGTCACCGTTCCGATGATTTCACCGCTTTTCACCATTCGGGGGAAGAAATCTGGGGTAAGGCCAGCAAGGGAAAGGAGCCGTTCTGACCATCGGCGATTCCTGATATCCATCATCATGGTGGTGGAGGCTGAAGGGTAGTCCATGGTCATTTCCCCGGTGAGTTTGAAGTTGAAAAGTCCGGGCATCATGAGGAAGTACCGGGCTTCATCGAGGGCTTCCGGGGCGTTTTCCCGAAGCCAGAGGAGCTTCAGGAGGGTATTGAAGGGAATAACCTGGTACCCGGTAATTCGGAAAATCTCCCGGGCATTCACGAGTTCCACGATTCTCCTTGCCCACTGCTCCGTTCGGGAACACTGCCAGGAAATCACCGGATAGGTGAGACTTCCGTCTGCTCTTACGGGGGCACCATCTGCCCCAAAGGTGGTCACCGAAACTGCCCGGATTTCCCGACCGGCCGAGGCAATGACCTTCTGGGTCGCCTGGCAGAGCTTCCCCCAGATTTCCTCAAGGTCCCAGACAAGATAGTGCGCTGAGCCTTCCTGGTACCTGGGGGCATTCTGGAAAGCGGCCATGGCGAGAATCTCCCCCTGGGGGCTTATGGCCACTGCCCGGACGCTCGTTGCGCCACAGTCCAGCACAAGGAAGTACTCTTTCGCCATCCCTCTTCCCTCCTCAAACCAGAAACCGGAGGAAGGCCCCGATACGCTGGATCTCGGTGACCCTGGGGTTACTTGCAAACACATACTTCACTTCCCCCCTCTGGAGCACCACCATCTCAAGGACCTCCTCCACGATGTTCTCCACCCTCCTTCGCTCTCCTCCACAGAGTTCACAGGAAGAAGGCGCAAGGGTCATGGTGCCACAGGACGGGCAGAGAAACCCCTCTTCCCGGTAACTCTCATCCACGACCACGGTCTGGCAGGCACCAAAAGAGGCCGCTCGAAGGACGTTCGCAAGACCAATGGTCGCCGAAGCCGCATTCCCCACCATGGTGAGCAAGCGGTCAATCAGAACATGGTCCTCTTCCTCAAGCACCATCCGCTCAAGGCTCAGGGCAACCTCAGAGATTTCTGCAAGACCGCTTTTGGGGTCAAGCGTCACCCGCCCCTTGAGTCGCTCCCGCAGGTATGAGGGGAGCACCCACTCAAAGAGCGCGTAATCCTCCTCCCGAAGACCCACGAAGAACACCTCGAAACGCCCTTTCCGGAAGTGCTCAAGGAGGATGTCGACGACGTCCTGGAAGTGATGGACAACCTTCTGCTCGATGCTCCGGGCAATACGGCGTTCCTCAAGGCCATACCACCCACCGGCCCGCACCCTCGAGGGAACATCAGAGAAGAAGGGCTCGTGTTCCTCGATTTCTCCCATGAAGATTTCGAAGAACCTTGCTTCCCGGCGGTCCACAGGGACGAGGAAAATCCGGCGGTACTCGCCAAGGAGGACTTCAAGGGGCCGGGTGTAGGGGGAAGGACCGTACACCACCGTGCACTTCCAGGGTCTGGGGAGCTCGTACACCTCGAAAAAATCGGCCGTAGCGTCGACGAAGAGGGCAAGACCCTGTTTTTTGGGAGCGGAGTGGGCAAGGTAATGCTCCGCTTCACGAATGCTTCTTTGGAGATCCTCCCGGTCCTCAAACTCACGGTACCTCTCCAGGAACTCCTCAAGGCGTGTCAGAACCCTCTCCGGGAAACCCTCTCCAGTGGAACAGTACACCGAAAGCACCTTCCCCCGCTCCGTCTGCCTTCCAGAGAGCGCAGAAAGCTCTCCCGTAGCGACGAAACGCTTCATGGACGCTTCCCCTCCTTCAAGCGCTCGAGCTTCTCTCCAAAGGGAGGATACACCACGCCCTCCTCGGTCACCAAAGCAGTGACGAGTTCCGCCGGGGTCACATCGAATGCCGGGTTCCGGACGGCAACCTGCGGGGCCACGCGCACACCACCAAAGGAGAGCACCTCTTCCGCCTCCCGCTCCTCAATGGGAATATCCGCGCCGGACCTTGCCTTCGGGTCAACGCTTGAAAGCGGTGCCGCCACATAAAAGGGAATCCCGTGATGCCGGGCAAGGACCGCCACCGTATAAGTGCCGATTTTATTGGCCACGTCACCATTCATAGCAATGCGATCCGCCCCCACGATGACCTTGGTAATCACCCCCTGGGACATCAAAAATCCTGCCATGTTGTCGCAGATCAGGGTTACGGGGATACCTGCTTTCTGGAGCTCGAAGGCAGTGAGCCGTGCTCCCTGCAAAAGTGGGCGGGTTTCATCGGCGTACACCATGAGCCTTTTCCCTTCCCGGTGTACTGCCCAGAGAATTGCTCCAAGCGCTGTCCCCCACCCACCGCAGGCTAAGGGTCCTGTGTTGCAGTGGGTGAGGACCCGGTCACCGTCCTCGAGGAGTCCAGCCCCGAAACGGGCAATGCGCTCAGAAAGAAAGGCATTTTCCCGGTCTATGGTCTTTGCCTCCTCGACGAGGCGTTCCACAATGTCCTCCCAGTCTCCTCCTCTTTCCCCAGGCAGCCAGATGTGCTGCATCCGGTCCAGAGCCCAGAAAAGGTTCACTGCCGTGGGACGGGTTGCCCGAAGGTCCGCATCGACTTCGCGCAAGAAGGCGAAAAAGTCATCGCTTTTCAAAGCCTCAAAAGCCCCAAGGCACACCCCGTACGCTGCCGCCACCCCGATGAGGGGTGCTCCCCGGATCCTCAGGGTCTTTATAGCCTCCACCACATCCCGGTAATCTTCTGTTTCGATGTAGACCTCCTCGCGGGGAAGGCGGGTCTGATCCAGAAAACGAAGCGTTCTTCCTTTCCACTCAAGCGCCTGAAGCATCGTCGTCTCCTTTCTCTACAGCCCCTTTCCCAGAAACACCAGAAGCGCCACAAGGCCTGTGGCCATGGCAGCCCCTCCAGCCACAAAAGGAAAGATTTCCCAGACACCAAAACCCACAAGGAACGCCACAAGTGTTCCGGTCCACACTCCTGTGAAGGGCAGGGGGACACCTACAAAAAGGAGGATTCCCCACCTTCCGTACTTCCTGTAGGCAGCAAAGCGATGCTGCGCCTGGGTGGTGTACCAGCTGAAAAGACGGTCAAACCAGGGAAAAGACTGGAAAAGGCGGACAAGCCAGGGCAAAAGGCCCATCACGAGGAAAAAGGGGATAAGGTTCACCACAAAGGCGAGAGGGGCAACGAGGAAGAGGGGGAGCTCCTCCACGAAGACTCCGTAAGGGAGCGCTCCCCGAACCTCGCTCACCGGAAGGAAAGCAAGAAGCGCCACCCGAAACACGCCCTGAAGGCTCACGGGGACATCCTCCGCACAAGCTCCCGGATGATGAGGGTGAGTTTGGGCTGTGCTTCGTTGGCCGCTTGCACCACCTCTTCGAAACTCAGCGGCGCCACAACCCCTTCAATAGCCAGGTCCGTGATGCAGGAAATCCCAAAAACTCGCAGGCCAGCGTGTTTTGCCACAATGACCTCGGGGACTGTGGACATCCCCACCGCATCGGCACCAATCCGGATGAGGAAACGGTACTCTGCAGGGGTCTCAAGGCTTGGTCCGGGAAGGGCCACGTACACTCCCTGATGTAGGTAAATACCGTGCTCAAGGCCAATCTGGAGAGCGAGCTCCCGTAGCTCCGGATCGTACACCTGAGACATGTCCGGGAAGCGAGGGCCGAGTTTCGGGTCGTTAGGTCCCCGAAGGGGATTGTCGCCAAGGAGGTTGATGTGGTCAGTAATGACCATGAGGTCTCCCCGGCGCATGTTCCGGTTGAGCCCCCCAGCGGCATTGCTCACGATGAGTACCTTTACCCCAAGGCCTTTCATCACCCGCACCGGGAAGGTCACCTGCTGCAGCGTGTACCCCTCGTAGTAGTGGAACCGCCCTTGCATGACCACCACGGGTTTCCCCGAAAGCATCCCGAGGACCAGGTTCCCTTTGTGGGTCTCCACCGTAGAGACGGGGAAATGGGGAATCTCTTCGTACGGAATGACCCGGTCGATCTCCACATCGTCCACGAGTTTCCCAAGTCCTGTCCCCAAGATAATCCCGATTTGCGGAACGATGCGGGTCCGCTCCGTAATGAAGTGAACGCTCTCTTCAATGTGTCTGCGAAGCTCCATGAGACCACCTCCTGTCATTTTCGGGGAAACGCCCGTTCATACGATTCGCACAGGAATCTCCGGTCGACATGAGTGTAAATCTGTGTGGTGGCGATGTCACTGTGCCCCAGAAACTCCTGGACAATCCGGAGTTCTGCTCCCCCCTCAAGCAGATGCGTGGCAAAGGTGTGCCGAAGCGTGTGGGGAGTGATACGCTTCGTGATCCCTGCCCGGAGGGCACAGCGCTTCACCATGTTCCAGACGCTCTGTCGACTCAGAGGCCGCCCCGAAGGGCCACTGACAAAAATATAGCGGCTTTTTCGGCCTTTGAGAAGGAATCTCCGGGGTCCGTGGAGGTAGGCAAGGAGCGCCTCCTTGGCCCGTTCCCCAAAGGGAACGATACGCTCCTTAAAGCCCTTGCCCCAGAGCCTGAGCATTCTCTCCTCAAGGTCCACATGCTGGAACTCCAGAAGCACCACCTCGCTCACCCTGAGGCCACTTGAGTACATGAGCTCAAGTATGGCCCGGTCCCGGATACCTGAAGGTTTCGTCAGGTCACAGGCGGCAATGAGCGCCTCCACCTCCTCAAGGGTGAGGACCTCCGGGAGGTGCCTCCGGATACGGGGAGTGTCAAGGAGCTGCGCCACGTTCTCCTTCACCACCTTCTCCCGCACCAGGAAGCGGAAGAACGTCCGGAGGGCAGAAATGCGACGCGCCAGCGAAGTCGCTTCAAGTCCTGCCTGGGATTCCTGTGCCACAAAAGCTTCAAGAACATCAAGGGACACCCTCTGCAGGTCTTCAATCCCCTGGCGTTCAAGGAAACGAATGAAGCTTGTGACGTCCTGGCGATAGGCAAGAACCGTGTTCTCCGCCGCCCGCTTCTCCCAGAAAAGGAAGTTGAGAAACGCCTCTAAGGTCTCCTCAAGCCGCGACACGTTTCCGCAACACTCCCCTGAGCACCATCGCGAAAAGGATAATCCCAAGGCAGGCCACCTGTCCCAGGGTGAATACCCCAAACACTGCAAAGGGCTCATCCCGGAGGTACTCGATGAGGAACCGAGCCACGCCGTAGAGGGCAAGGTAATCCAGGAAGAGCTCTCCCTGGAAACGGCAACCCTTCTCAAGGCGAAGGAGAAGCACAAGAATCACGAGAGAATACCCAATGGCGTAGATCTGCGTTGGGTAGCGAAACCCCTCAAGGTGAGGGAATCGAACTCCCAGAGGGAAAAAGGAGAAAGGACTTACCCGTCCGAAGCAGCACCCGTTGAGGAAACACCCCACTCGGGCAATGGCATACCCCAGCGCGAGAGGCGGGGCAAAAAGGTCAAAGAACGCCGCCAGGGGGTAGTGCTTCAGGCGAAGGTAGGGAACGGTGAGGACAATCGCTCCGAGAACCCCACCGTAGAAGGTGAGCCCTCCTTCCCGGAAGGAGAAAATGTGCGAGGGGAACTGCCGGTAGTACTCCCAGTGGAGGACGACATAGGCAAGCCTTGAACCCAGAACCGCCCCGATGATGCACAGCGAGGCCGCTTCAATTACCGCCTCAGGAGAAACGCCAAAACGTGGAGCTCGCCGGATGGCAAAGAGGATCCCGAAAAGGAAAGCCAACCCCAGCAACACCCCGTAAGAGTACACTGGGAAGTTCCCGATGGTGAAGAGGATGCGATGCATCAGAACACCACCTTTTCCTGGGAATCGATGACCTCAATCCAGACCGGAAAAGACGCAATTCTTGCCTCCCGACCATCCTGGAGGTAGTACCGCGTTTTCTCCCTGAAACTCTTCTTCTCCCACACAATGGGGATTGCCTTCCCCCGGAGGAACATCCACCCGGGCCCCCGACCAACGAAGCGAATCTCCACCCGGCCTTCAGCGTCCTTCACCTTGTGCTCGGCCACCTGGACGATAATCGTTCCACAGGCGATCTGGGCTCCCGATTCCCCATCCCGGTGGGGCTCACCGTTCACCGAACGGAGGTACACCTGCCGGCCCGGATCGTACGTGAACTGGACCCGGTAGTTCCGGCCGTACCGTATTTCGAGTTTCGTCGCCTCCCGTCCCTCGGGGTTCTCCCCCGAAGACAAGAGGGCAAAGGTCGCGGTGCGGGCTGGCCGGCCAAGACCCAGACGCTGTGCTTCCTCAAGAAGACCAGGGAAAAGGGCGTAGAGGTTGTGGGGAGGGCGGCGATCCCGTACCCGTTCAAAGGGACGGAAGTTCTTCTGCTCATCAATATGGTCCACGGCGAGCTCCCGAAGGTACGCGTAAGCCTCAACGCTTCCTCCGCTGTGCACGAGAATCGCATCGTGCTCAAAGGCCTTGAGGACGAAGTAGGGACGAGCACTCCGGATTGGACCTACCCGTCCTGCGGACTGGGGTGCAAAAACGGCGAGAAAGCGCGTAATACCACCCTCAGTGAGCATTTCATAGACCACGCTTGCCCGGCTCAAGCCATGCTGGGGACGAGCCTGAGGGGTATTCTCGATGGCAAAGGCAAAGGGTCTCCGAACGTACGGAGACCGCCGCTCAAAAACCCCTGCAGGGGGCGCAAGCTCCCCCGTTGCCAGGGTTTCCCCAACCATTCCCTCGCTTGTTGCCAGGCCTTTTTCGGCAAGGGAAGCCAGGACGTTGGACGGCCCGGTTCTCTCAAGCATCCCCCGGAGGGTGGCCTCCGCCTCCGGACCCTCCCACCGCATTTTCTCCTCCACCTGGAGTTCCTCCCCAGGGGTGAATACCCGCTCTCCTGAGGGAGCAGCTCGCTCAAAGACGCTCTCTGCCTGGGGAAGGTCCACAGGAGGCTTGGGGATACGAACCTGCTGCCGTTCCTGTTGCATTCTGGTGGCGAGTTCACTCTGCACCTGGGGCTTTAGGGGCTCTTCTGACCTCACGTTCTCTGGGGGCTTCAGCTCCGCCCGGGGGAATTCCGCTTCAGGCGAGAGTGCCTGTGGAGCCTCCTTCGCAGGAAGCTCCATGAGTTCCACCACAATAGGCTTCTCTTCTTCCCTGGGAATCCGGAAAGAGAGCCAGAAGACGGATGCTACCGCTATGAGGGCGATGTTCACCCCCAGGGACACAAGGAGTGACCACGACCACACTTTCTTCTCGTTGAACATCACCCTACTTCTCCTCCCCTGGCTGGGTGGCAATGGCCATTCGCTCCACACCAGCCCGTCTCAAAAGGTCCATGAGCTTCACCACCCTCCCGTGGAGCACCTCCCGGTCCGCCTCGATGACCACAGCCGCATCGGGGTTTTTGCGAAGCTCCACCACAAGGAGCCTGGGGAGTTCCGTCCAGTCGGTGAGGCTCCCGTTGAGGTAGAGGGTGTTCCCCTTGGTGAGGGTGACGGTGATGGTTTTCGCCTCCTCAATCCGGGAGAAATTCGCCGATGGGAGGTTCACCCTGGCCCCGGTCTCCACGCTCACGAAAGTGGTGGTGACGATGAAGAAGATGACGAGCTGCAGGATGACATCAACCAGGGGGGTGACGTTGATCTGGGGTTCAGCTCTCTTCTTCCATCGCCGGAACCGGAACATCGGCTTCCTTCTCCTTTAGGGCATACTCCCGGCTTTCGATGAGCTCCAGGACCTCACTGGAGACCCGCTCGATCTCCTGGACCAGGCCCTCGACAAGATGAGCGAGGTAGTGGTGCATGACGAGAGTAGGGATGGCCACAGACAGCCCTGCAGCGGTGGTGAGGAGGGCCTCGGAAATCCCTCCGGCCATCTCCGTGGGTTTCCCCACACCCACGGCGGCAATGACGGCAAAGGTACGGATCATCCCGGTCACCGTCCCCAGAAGCCCAAGGAGAGGGGAGATGTTGGCGATGACGACGAGGGTTGAGAGGCGCTTCTCAAGGAGCGGCAGCTCAAAGGAAGCGGCGGTCTCCATGGCCTCTCGGGCTTCCCGGGGAAGACCCTTGAAGTACTTCCTGAGACCGGCAAGAATAATCCGGGAGGCAGGGTTGGGGGAACGGGAGGAGAGCTCCAGGATCCCCCGGAGGTCCTCCTGGGCAAGGGCTTTGCGGACGGCCTTCAGGTACTTGCGGATACGGTCTTTGAGATGCCGCAGGACGTACCAGCGCTCGATGAAGACAGCCAGGGCAATGACCGAACAGGCCACGATGGGGTACATGACGTACCCACCTTTGGCGATGACGGAAAAGACCTGCATGGTGCTACCTCCTGTTTTCGGATTCCTGTGCCTCTCTGAGCACGGCCATTCGTTCCCGTGCCTTCACCACCCACTCGTCCTCCTTCGGGTATTCGGCAACCCAGGCGTACACTCTCTGAGCCTCCTCGACCTCCTCAAGGTACTCAAGGCACACCCCAAGCCAGTACCCTGCCCTGGTGAAGAACTCGCTCCCTTCGTTTGAGAACACCTCCCGGAAAAATGGAGCGGCCTCCGCAAAACGCTGCTTCTGAAGGAACAACGTCCCCGTAGCGTACAGGAGGGGACAGAGGTCCTCAGAGGATACGCCCTGTGCCCTGAAATCCTCAAGGATACGCTGGGCCTCTTCAGGATTGCCTTCTTCAAGGAGGATGCGCGAAAGGAGCCTGAGGAGTTCCCCCCTTCTTGCCCCCTGGGGGAAGCGCTCAAAGTACATCCTGATGAACGCCTTTGCCTCCTGCTTCTTTCCGGAAGCGAAGGCCACCTGCGACGAGAGGAAAAGGACACTCTCTCCCCGGGGATGTTCCGGATACAGACTGAGGAACTCCTTTGCCTCCCTGAGGAACGCTTCGTGCTCCCGAAGGGCCGAGAGCCCCTCAAGGAGGAAAAGACGGACCTCCGCATCCCGATCACCCTGACCCTTGAGCCGCTCAAGGATCGTCACGCTCTCCCGCACGTTCCCGAGGTGATACTGGGCTACCGCCACACGGAGCGCAACGGAAAAGTCCCTCCGCCGCTTTTCCTCAAGGAGGCTTGCCCACTGGATAACGTCGTTCCAGGCTTTCTCCTGATAGGCGATATCCACAAGGTACAGGAGCGCCTCCTGGCGGAGTTCTTGGGGAACGTCGAGAGATGCTTCAAGATAGGTACGGGCCTCTTCGAAACGTCCAAGAAGGTAACAGGCCTTTCCAAGGAGCAAAAGGACCTGCTTTTCCTCTTCCGGTGAAAGGTCGCTCCTTCCCGCAAGGGCCTCAAGGCGTTCCAGAGCTTCCTCGTAGAGACCCTTCTCCATCATCTCCAGGACCCTCTGGAGTTCTTTCGCAGTAGGTCGGCCAAGGATGGCATCGGGGTCCTCCCCCGCTTCCAGCACAGCCTCCCGGGCGCCCTCCTCATCCCCCAGGCGCTCACAGGCTAAAGCCAGCAAAAGGGCGTATTCCTTTTCAAGCTTCCCCGCTATTGCTTTGAGCTCGCGAAGGGCCGATACCACTTCCTCCCACCGTTCCTTCTTCCCGGACAACCTGGCCCACAGGCGGAGGAAATCCTCGGGGAAGCTATGCCTTACGGATTCCTTTCTCCCCTCAATCACCGTCGCCGCCTCCTCAACCTTTCCCTCCTCAAGGAGCACCGAGGCAAGCTTCAGTACCGCCTCATCGGCGAATTTCCCCTGGGGGTATCTGGCAAGGTACTCCCGAAAGGCCTTTTCCGCACCATTCCAGTCCCGTTTCCGGTAGAACGAATCGGCTACAAGAAACGCCCCGTCTTCCCCCCCAAGACGGCCAAAGTGCTTTGCGGCTTCATCCTCAAGACCGAGGAAACGGCAGGTGTACCCAAGCATCTCCACCGCCTTTTGGGCGAACTCGCTTTGAGGATAGCGGGCAAGGAAAGCCTCAAGAAGGGGCTTGACCTCGTTCCACCTCTTCCCTTCGTACAGCGCGAAAGCGCACCAGAACATCGCCCGTTCAAGGAACGGACTCTGGGGGAAACGAAGGGAGAACTGTTCAAACGCCCGCCGGGCTTCCTCCGCTCGCTTTTCCCTGGCCAGCGCCTCAACTAGAAGCGCCTCCGCCTCCTCGATGAAGGTGGCGTAAGGGTAGTCCCGAAGAATTTCTCCAAGAAGTGGCAGGGCGTCACCGTACCGGGAAAGGGAGACGAGGGAAAGCGCCATGCCGAAAAGGGCCCGTCCCTTCTCCTCCTCTTCCGTGTACCGGGAGGCCTCCTGGTAGTGCTCAAAGGCTTTGAGCCACACCTTCTCCTCGGCGTAAATGTCCCCAAGAAGGAGGTGGGCCTTGCCTAAAGAGGGGTTACTCTGCAGGGCCTTTTCAAGCATCCGTTTGGCTTCATTCCTCTCCCCCCAGCCCAGAAGTTCAAAGCCCATCTCGTAGTACGACCAGGCCCGGTCCTCAGGGTGCGGAAGAGTGGCTGCCGCCTTCTCCCGCTCGGCGAGATAGGCCTCCCGCTTCCCCATCCGGTAGTAACACCGGGCCAGGTACTCATGGGCGTCAGAAAAGAGCGGGCTCAACGACACCGCCTGCGCAAAATACGGCACCGCTTCCTCATACCGGGCCTCTTCGTAGAGCCGGTACCCCTCTTCGAAGGCGCGGACCGCTTCACGGCCGTACTGTTGCTCTCTTCGGACCCGCTCCAGGAATCGCCGGCCCTGACTGTGCAGAGGGTCGAGCTCAAGGAGCTTCTCCCAGGCCTTCTGTGAGCCCTCAAGGTCCCCCACCTCGTACAGGGCGCGACCCAGCCAGTAGTACGCCTCTTTCATGGAAGGATTCCACCGGGTGGCCTCGGCGAAGTACGTGGCCGCCTGACGGAAATTCCCCATGGTGAAACTCTGGTACCCCTGTACGTAGGCCTCATAGGCCTCTTTACCAAAGGTGCGGGCTTTTTCGGCAAGCTGGGCGAAGTACCGGGCCTCTTTGAGGCCCGGGGAGAGGCTCAAGGCCTTCTCGAAAAGGGACTTCGCCTCCTCCATGTTCCCCCGCTCATACCAGATTTTCCCCCAAAGGAGGTACACCTCGGCCCACGAAGGGGCGAGTTCCGCCGCCCGCTCCGCATACCTCAGGGCCTCATCGAGCCGCTTTTCAAGGAGGTAGAAAGACGCAAGGCGTAGGTACGCCTGGGCCACCGGGAGGGTAGAGGTCCCGTAGACGCCACTGAGCCTTGCCAGGTACTCCTCCCAGGTTTCGATCTCCTTCGCCCACCACCTCGTTATCCGGTACATGCAGGCGAGGTAGTAGTACGCTTCAGGGTACTCCGGCACCCTCCGTATGGTTTCTCGGGCAAGGGCGAAGGCCTTCTGCCAGAGGGGTAGGTCAGGATACTGGTTCTTCCCGTATTTCCGGATGGCCTCGTCCATCACCGCAACACCCTCATAGAGGGGGAGGAGATCCTCCAGGGCCACCGGAAGCGGCAGAGAAGGGGCAGGGGCAATGCCGAGCTCCTGGCCGAGGTGCTCGAGAACGTACGCCGCGAAATCTCCTAACTTCCCCCACTCAAAGACCGCACTCGGGATATCCCAGGACGTCCCATCCTGAACCCGAACAAGGCGCGGGCTCACCACCAGCCGTTCTTTGCCCCCGAGAACCCGGAAACGAAACGTTCCGGAGAGCACGTGGGTACACTGCATGTTCCGCCCCAGGGTCTGGGCGGTGAGCGGAACAAGAATGGTATCCCAGGAAAGCTGGGATTCCCGCACCAGGTTATCCCCCAAAACCACGTCGTGCACTTCCACGTATCGTTCAAGCTCGCGCTTCACGAGGTCCCGGAGGAGGTACCCCAGGTAGGCCTTCTCCCCATCCCGGGGGACAAAGGGGAAGAGGGCCACACGAACACCGTCTTTTGCGAAAGCAAAGGGCACCCACAAGAGCAATATGAGTACGAAAACCGTACTCCCCACCTTCACCCGAATACCCACCCTACTTCTCCTCCCCTGGCTGGGTGGCAATGGCCATTCGCTCCACACCAGCCCGTCTCAAAAGGTCCATGAGCTTCACCACCCTCCCGTGGAGCACCTCCCGGTCCGCCTCGATGACCACAGCCGCATCGGGGTTTTTGCGAAGCTCCACCACAAGGAGCCTGGGGAGTTCCGTCCAGTCGGTGAGGCTCCCGTTGAGGTAGAGGGTGTTCCCCTTGGTGAGGGTGACGGTGATGGTTTTCGCCTCCTCAATCCGGGAGAAATTCGCCGATGGGAGGTTCACCCTGGCCCCGGTCTCCACGCTCACGAAAGTGGTGGTGACGATGAAGAAGATGACGAGCTGCAGGATGACATCAACCAGGGGGGTGACGTTGATCTGGGGTTCAGCTCTCTTCTTCCATCGCCGGAACCGGAACATCGGCTTCCTTCTCCTTTAGGGCATACTCCCGGCTTTCGATGAGCTCCAGGACCTCACTGGAGACCCGCTCGATCTCCTGGACCAGGCCCTCGACAAGATGAGCGAGGTAGTGGTGCATGACGAGAGTAGGGATGGCCACAGACAGCCCTGCAGCGGTGGTGAGGAGGGCCTCGGAAATCCCTCCGGCCATCTCCGTGGGTTTCCCCACACCCACGGCGGCAATGACGGCAAAGGTACGGATCATCCCGGTCACCGTCCCCAGAAGCCCAAGGAGAGGGGAGATGTTGGCGATGACGACGAGGGTTGAGAGGCGCTTCTCAAGGAGCGGCAGCTCAAAGGAAGCGGCGGTCTCCATGGCCTCTCGGGCTTCCCGGGGAAGACCCTTGAAGTACTTCCTGAGACCGGCAAGAATAATCCGGGAGGCAGGGTTGGGGGAACGGGAGGAGAGCTCCAGGATCCCCCGGAGGTCCTCCTGGGCAAGGGCTTTGCGGACGGCCTTCAGGTACTTGCGGATACGGTCTTTGAGATGCCGCAGGACGTACCAGCGCTCGATGAAGACAGCCAGGGCAATGACCGAACAGGCCACGATGGGGTACATGACGTACCCACCTTTGGCGATGACGGAAAAGACCTGCATGGTGCTACCTCCTGTGTGAGAGAATATCCCGGGACTTCCCGGAAAGTTCCCCCTATCCGAACCTCCCGGTGAGGTAATCCTCGGTCTCCTTCCGGCGGGGATTCGTGAAAATCTGCGCAGTGGGGCCAAACTCTATGAGGCGACCCATGAGGAGGAAGGCAGTGTAATCGGACACCCGCGCTGCTTCCTGCATGTTGTGGGTCACAAGGACAATGGTGTACCGCTCCCGGAGCTTTTTGATGAGCTCCTCAATGCGGGCCGTGGCAATGGGGTCCAGGGCCGAGGCCGGCTCATCCATGAGGAGAATCTCCGGCTCCACCGCAATGGCCCGGGCAATGCAGAGCCGTTGCTGCTGCCCGCCCGAAAGCTCCAAAGCCGAGGCATGGAGACGGTCCTTCACCTCATCCCAGAGCGCCGCCGCCCTGAGGCTTTCCTCCACCCGTTCCTGAATCGCCCTCCTGTTCCTCCAGCCCTGAACGCGAAGGCCGTACGCCACGTTCTCGAAAATGCTTTTGGGGAAGGGATTGGGACGCTGGAAGACCATGCCGATACGTCGGCGCAAAGCCACAGGATCCACAGAATCCCCGTAGATGTTCTCCCCGTCGAGGAGAATTTCTCCCTGCACCCTGAGGTTCTCGTAGAAATCGTTCATCCGGTTGATGCTCCTCAGAAGCGTGGATTTCCCACATCCCGATGGGCCAATGATGGCGGTGACCCGGTTTTCCGGAACATCCAGGGTGACGTCATAGAGAATCTGTTTTTCGCCAAAGAAAACGCTGAAATTCCGGATGCTCAGCTTGGTTTTCTCCCCCAGCATTTTACCACTTCCTCGCCATACGGAATCTCCTCCGCAGAAGGATTGCCGAAAAATTCACAAGGAGCACCAGGATGAGAAGCACCAGAGCCGTTCCATAGGCCAGGGGAATCTGTTTTTCCGGCCTTGTCCCTTCGGTCATCAGCCCGTAAATATGATAGGGGAGCGCAAGAACCCGGTCAAAGGGCGAGCGGGGAAGACCCCGAGCGTAGAACGTTGCCGCCGTGAACATGATGGGAGCCGTCTCCCCCGCCACACGCCCAACAGCAAGAATGAGTCCAGTGAGGATCCCGGGAAACGCGGCAGGGAGCACCACCCTGCGTACCGTCGTCCACCGGTCAGCCCCCAGGGCGAGAGAGGCCTCCCGGAAAGCATGGGGTACACTGCGCAGTGCCTCTTCACAGGAAGCAATCACCACGGGAAGCGACATGATGCCGAGGGTGAGCGAGCCGGAAACGATGGACACACCAAAACCGAAAAACTTGACGAACACCGAGAGCCCAAAAAGCCCGAAAACCACCGAAGGCACTCCAGCAAGACAGTGGATGGCACTGCGGATTGCCTGGACCACAGGGTGAGGGGGCGCATACTCCACAAGGTACACCGCCGAGAAAACCCCAAGGGGGAGGGACACCAGGGTACTCCCCAGAACGAGGTAGAGCGTTCCGACAATGGCCGGGAGGATACCGCCTTCGCTCATCCCGTGTCGGGGGAAAGAGAAGAGGAACTCAAGGCTCAAGACCCTTCCACCCCGTAGGGCGATAAAGCCCACCAACACTCCCAGGGCAAGACCAATGACCACCATGGCCAGTCCGCAGAGGAAAAACCAGAATTTCTCCTTGACCTGTCTGGCCTCCATCACTATCGCCTCCAGAATTCCCGCCGGCTGAAGAGGTTCACCACAAGGTCAAAAAGAAGCGTGATGGCAAAAAGCACCACAGCTACCAGAAACAGCACCCGATAGTGCAGGCTCCCCACAGGTGTTTCCGCCATCTCTGCCGCGATGGTGGCAGTCATCGTCCGAACAGGCTGGAAGAAGGATCGGGGAATGAGGGCTGCCCCACCGGCCACCATGAGGACCGTCATGGTCTCTCCGATGATTCGCCCCGCCCCAAGGATAATGGCCGCACCAATCCCCGAGGAGGCAGCCGGAATAACCACCTCTTTGATGGTCTCCCAGCGGGTTGCTCCCAGGGCCAGAGCTGCTTCACGGTAATCCCGGGGAACGGCCGTAAGGGCATCCTCTATCACGCTCACCACCACCGGAATGGCCATAAGACCAAGGAGCGTCGAGGCCGTGAAGGCTGTAAGACCAGTGGGAAGGGTGAAGATATCCCGGAGGAAAGGGGCAAGGAACACCATCCCGAAGAACCCATAGACCACCGAAGGAATGCCTGCAAGGATTTCGATGACGGGCTTCAGGAACTCCCGGAGGCCCCGAGGGCAGATTTCAGCGAGGAACACCGCAGTCAGAAACCCTAAGGGAACGGCAAAGGCAAGCCCGCCAAGAGTCACAAAAAGCGACCCCAAAAGGAGGGGAAGAAGGCCAAACCGGGGTGGCGAGGAAACCGGGTACCAGCGCCGCCCCAAAAAGAACTCCGAAAGGGAAACGTGAGAAAGCGCAGGAAGCCCCTCCACAAAAAGCACAGCGATGATACCGAGAATGAAGGCCACCGAAGAGAGCGCAACGAAAAACAGCACAAGGCCGGCAGTATCCTGCGGTTTCTTCCCCAGACCTCGTTTCCTCCTTTCACTCATCCCCCTCCATTAAACCAGGCTTTGGGGAGAAAATCAACCTTCCCCCAGGTCCTCTGCCTCCTCTAAGGCGGAGAGTTGCCGCTTCAGAGCGTTCTTCTCAATCCCCAGACCCTCGCTCAGAAGGGTAACGATATCCTTTTGCGTGAGTCCTCGCCCGCGCAAAAGCTCCAAAAGCCGCCTTGGCACCTGAACTTCCTCTTTCCTCTTCGGCGCCCCCTCAACCACGATGACCACCTCCCCAAGAATGTCTCGCCCCTTCAGCATCTCCGCCACTTCCGCCACCGTTCCCCGGAGGATTTCCTCGTGGAGCTTCGTCAGTTCCCGAGCCACAAGCACACGCCGCTCCCCTCCCGCGATTTCCCGGATATCTCCGAGGGTTTTCAAAAGCCTTCTGGGGGACTCATAGAGCACCGTCGCCTGGGGAAGGAGAAGTACCCTCCTCAGGGTTTCCCTTCGTTCCTTCCCTTCTCGGGGGAGAAACCCCAGAAAGGTGAAACCGGAGAACGCAAACCCCGAGTACACTACACCAAGGAGGAATGCCGAGGGGCCGGGGAGGACCTCAAAGGGAATGCCCTCCTCAAGGAGGCGCAGCACGAGCTCCATTCCCGGGTCCTGTATTCCGGGCATGCCGGCGTCGGAGACAAAAGCGACAACCTTCCCCTCCCTGACAAGCCGCAGGATGTCTCGGGTGGCCTGGGGAACGTTGTGGGCGTGGTAGCTCAGAAGGGGCTTGCGGATCTGGTAGGCGTTGAGGAGCTTCAGGGTGACCCGGGTATCCTCACAGGCAATGCAATCCGCCTCCTTGAGTACATCGAGAACCCGGAGGGTGATGTCCCGGAGATTCCCAATGGGGGTGGGGCAGAAGTACACCTTGCCCCACCCCTGCCTTTCTGGACTCATGGACTACTCAGCGCTTCTCTGCCTTCAGAGGCACAAAGTACGTTCGTCCACCGCGGTCGATGAGGAGAAGCACCGTGTCCCCAGGGGTGATTCGGGCCAGCGCCTCTTCCCAGTCGGCAAGGGAGGTGATCTCGGTCCTGTTCACCTCGAGGATAACGTCCCCAGGACGAAGACCGGCTTCATCGGCAGGTCCTCCCGTCCGGACACTGACGATCACCACCCCGCGGGTGGTCCGAAGACTGTACCGCTCCACCAGGTCATCGGTGATTTCGGCCACCTCAAAGCCCAGGTCCACCTGCTGCACTTCAGGCGTTTCGGCGGCCGATTCCTTCAGCTCCTCAAGAGTGGCCTCAAGGACTATGCTCTTCCCATCCCGCCACACCTCAAGGCGCACACGTTCCCCGGGACGACGAGAACGAATCTCCTGCTGGAGACTGCTCACCGTCGGGATTTCCTTCCCGTCCACTTTGAGGATGATGTCTCCCCGTCTAAGCCCCGCTTTCTCCGCCGGACTCCCCTTGGAGATGTCTGCAACCAGAGCGCCTTTGGCCTCCGAAAGCCCGAATTTCTGGGCAAGCTCGGGCGTGAGATCCTGGATGTACACCCCAAGCCAGGCCCGAACGACCCTCCCCTTCTCGATGAGCTGCTCGAGGATGGACTTGGCCATGTTGATGGGGATGGCGAACCCAATGCCCTGGGCATAGGGGAGGATAGCGGTGTTGATCCCGATGACCTCTCCCCGGAGGTTCAGAAGCGGACCACCGCTGTTGCCAGGATTGATGGCGGCATCGGTCTGCAGGAAGTTCTCGTATTCCCTCCCCGAGTCTCCTGCCGAGATCGGCCGACCCTTGGCGCTCAGGACCCCAACCGTGACGGTATGGGAGAGACCGTAAGGATTGCCGATAGCAATGACGAACTCGCCCACCCGTGCTTTGTCTGAATCCCCCAGGGGAATGGTGGGGAGGTTATCGGCGTCAATCTTCACCACTGCGATATCGGTGAGGGGGTCGGCACCGATGACCTTTCCTTCGTACTCCTTCCCGTCGATGAACGTGACCTTGATCTTGTTGGCTCCATGGATCACATGTTCGTTGGTGAGGATGTACCCATCGGAACGAAACACAAACCCCGTGCCGATACCCTTCTGGGGGACCTGCCGCTCAAGCTCTGGAATGTCCCCAAAGAAGCGACGGAAAAAGGGGTCGCTGAAGAAGGGAGCCAGGGGGGAACGGTACACAGCAATACGCAGGGTGTCGATGTTCACCACCGCAGGACTCACCCGTTCTACGATATCGGCAACAATATCTGGGTTTTCGGGTATTGCCGAAGCGGCCCACCCGATGTTTACTGCGGCCAAAAGCACAAGGACCAGCACTCCAAAAACGCCCCGAGAGAAGACCCTTCGCATTACTCTCGACCTCCTTCTTGAAGAAGTGATTGCATGATTTCTTGCCCCACACGGGGATCAAGCCCCCCAATGAGGAGGAAGTAAAACCCTCCCTTTTCTGCGGCCACCCGGACCATCCCCCCTTCCTGGACGAGCTGCAGGTACCGGGGGGTGCTGGACTCAGAAACCCTGAAAGGGTACGCACTCTGGAAGAGGATGAAAGAGCGGAGACCATCGCTGTACACAAAGCCGTAGAACTTCTTCCCGTCATCCCGGAGGAGATAGGCTCGCCGTAACTGGAACCCGGGAGGGACAAAACCGGGAAGAGGAAAAGGAGAAGGTCTCGGGACCTTCTCCTCGGGGGATCCAGCACCCGACACCCTGGCACTCCAGAGCTCAAGAAGGCGGGTCACCTGTGCAATCCAGGGGAAATCAGGAGAAGCATCGCGGTAGAGCATCCTCCACTCCGCGAGGAGCTCTCCCCAGGGGGCGTACATCCTCTGACCAATCATCTCTCCGCCGTCTCCAAAAACAATAGACCGGACGACCTTCCCCGTCCACCGGGAGATCAGGGCGAGCTCATCTTCCCGCAGGTCGAAGACGTAGTTCTCAAGAAGCAGCGGCAGGTCCTCCCTCTCAAAAGGAACAAAGGGGAAATCAAGAAGAGGATAAACGCTCTCCACCTCGCCACTTTTGAGGTTCACCACGTACCGGGAATGGCCAAAGCGCATGTGCACAATCTCTTCTTCTCCAAGCATCTTCCAGGCAAACCCCACACCTTTCAGGAAGAGGACCTCCACAAAGTGCTCCTTGCCCTTCGCAAAGTCCCGCAGCCGCCACACTCCCCAGTAATCCCGGGCCAAAGACGCCTCAAGGACCCTATCCACCACAGAACGCGCCTCTTCAGGACTGAGCACCTGCGCAAACCCCGGGAAGACGAAAACCAGGAAAAACACGAAAGAGAGCAGGAACCTCATCGGTACTCACCGGCGAGAAACTCCAGCGTCTCAACCCTGACCGTGCTCCGCGTAAGGACATCCTCGCTGAAAGCGGCAAAATGCTCCACGTCGAGGATCTGCTCGTCAAGTGAAGCCCTCTGCCACCCCCAAAAAACGAGAAACGCTACAAAAAGGCCAAGGACAGCCACAAGGGCCCAGAGTACTCGGCCTCTCCGCATCGAACGGAGGGCCCGTTCCAGAGAAAAACCTTCTTCTGGGACAATCCGGGGGGTGATATCCCCCAGTTTCCTGGCCACAGCCCGTACCAGAGCGAATTTCTCGTACTCTTTCCGGCACAGAGCACACACCTCAAGGTGCCTCTGCACCTTGAGGTACTCCTCCCGAGAAAGCTCCTCGTCGAGGAAAGCAGAAAGTTTCCTCACGACCTCCCGACACCGCATGTTCTCATCCCCAAAGCCCAAGAAGCTCGTCACCGTACGCCGCCTCGAGGGCCTTTTTGACATACCGGCGTGCCCGGTGGAGACGGGACCGGACCGTCCCGATAGGGCAACCGATGACCTCACTGGCTTCCTCATAGGAATACCCCATGATGTCGCAGAGGACCATAACCTCCTTCATCTTAGGCGGAAGCCCCTCAATGCACCTGTAGACGTCCCGGATGACCTGCCGTTTCAGGGCGATGGTTTCAGGCCCTTCCCCCTCGTCCTCCAGCTGTTCGGTGAAATCCTCTGCCTCATCCTCCTGCTCAGCCTGCCAGAAAGCGGAGAAAAACTTCAAGAAGCGGTCCTTTTTCTCCCGCTGGCGGTGGATGTTGAGGAGAATCGCAGACACCCAGTTCTCAAAGGGGTACCGGTGGTCGAAGCTATGACGGTACTGGAAAGCCCGGAGAAAGGCTTCCTGAACGAGGTCTTTTGCCCGTTCGGTGTTCCCCGTAAGGTAGTAGGCAAACCGGAGGAGATGGGCCTCACACTCTTTCACCTGTGCCTCAAACCAGGCCCGTTCCTCCTCAAGGGTTTTCCCAAGAGGTAGAGCGTGTTCCTCGGCCATATGCATCACCCCATTAGAGGATACTAATGCTCCTTTCCCAGAGTTCCTTCCCCTACAGGAAGTACCTGTTGTATTCCTCCTCGGTAATCTCCACCTCTCTGCCATCCTCAAGCTCAAGGCGGATGCTATCCTTGAAGACGTTCACTTCAAGAATTTTCGCCAAGCCCATGGGGGTAATCACCTTGCTTCCTTTTCTGGGGAAGCGCAAAAGCAACCTCCGGTAAAGGGGGTACTCAAAGGCCAAGCAGCACATGAGGCGTCCGCATACTCCTGAGATTTTCGCCGAGTTGAGGACGAGGTTCTGCTCCTTGGCCATGCGGATGGAGATGGGGTCAAAATTCGAGAGAAAGGAGCTACAGCAAAGCTCCCGACCGCACATGCCGTACCCACCAAGGAGCCTAGCCTCATCCCGTACCCCGAGCTGACGCATCTCGATACGGGTGCGGAAAATCGCCGCCAGGTCCTTCACGAGCTGGCGAAAGTCGATCCGATCCTCAGCCCCAAAGTAGAACACCAGCCTCCCCCGATCGAGCGTATAGTGGACCTGGAGGAGTTTCATGGGGAGATTGTACTGGGCAATGAGCTTCCGGGCGACCTCAAAGGCATCCCGTTCTCTCTCGCGGTTGATTTCCCACTGGAGAAGGTCTGTTTCCGTGGCCCGCCGGAGAACAGGCTTAGGAGACTCAGCAACCTCTGGAACAGTGATTTTCCTCACCACTTCTCCAAGCTCAAGTCCCAGGATGGTCTCCACCACGCACTGTTCCCCCACCTCAAGGGAAAGCGACCGGGGGTCGAAGTAGTAGACCTTGGGATTCCCCACAAAGCGCACACCCACAAGCGGTATCACGAGAGTTCACCTCGCAGCTTGAGCAGAAAGTGAAAACAGGCAACGTCCCACTGGGCATTGGAAAGAACGTCCTCAGAAAATGTTCCCAGAGCCACCAGAGCCCGCCGGAGTGCTCCAGAATCAAGGTGAGCAAGCCGTTCCACAAGGCACCGGTCTTCCCGAGAGAGTACTGTCACCCTGTGGTAGCGGTCTCCCAGAAGACGGACAAAAAGGGCGTCCCGGAGATACCCAGCAAGGAGAGGGAGAATCCGGTGGAGTTCCTCCCGGTGCTGGGAGAGCCAGAAGCCAGCCCGGAAAATATCCCCCTCCTGCACTGTCTCAAGGAAAGAGCGTACGGCAAAGAGGGTGTCCTCCATCCCCCGGGCAAGGCGCAACGCCTCACCAATGCTTCCAGAGGAAGCAAAAGCGAGAGCACGGGCGAGATCCGGACTGAGGCCTTCGTGCTCTTCGAGGTACCTTGCCACGAGCTCTTCAGGAAGTGCGGAGAATGCGAGCTTCTGACAGCGAGACACCAGGGTCCCGGGCAAAGCCAGAACCTGAGAGGTCACAAGGAAAAGCACCACACCCTCGGGGGGTTCTTCAACCGTTTTCAGGAGGCAGTTCGCCGCCTCTTCGGTGAGCTTCTCCACCTCATCAATGAGGCCAATCCGAAAGGGGGAGAGCACGCGCTTGAGGGCAAGGCGCTCGATGAGATCACGCACCTCGTCAATGCCAATGGTACCCGTTTTCGGCGAAATCAGGAAAAAGTCCGGATGGAGAGAAGCGTCAAAGAGCAGACAACTCCTGCACCGGCCGCAGCCCGCATCAGGGGATTCGGAGCAAAGCAGAGCCTTCGCCACTTCAAGGGCCAGGGTTTTCTTGCCCACCCCTGAGGGACCGAAAAAGAGGTAGGCATGGTGGACCCTCCGGGACATCAAAGCATGGCTCAGGAGTTCTTTCTGCATCACGTGACCGAGAATCTGGGGCCAGAACATTGCTCTAAAACCGCTCGTAGTACTCGATGGGAATCTCGAAGAGGACGCCCCCACCCTTGAGGACCTTGATTTTCTGGGGGACAAAGGGACCGATAGGTTCGTTCACCGGGACGGGGGATTCCACAATCTCTTCACGACGGGCGCAGCATTCCCGGATAACGGCAAGAACGGTCTCCCTGCGGTCCCTGTCGACGCCAATGAGGAAGGTGGTGTTCCCTTCCCGGAGAAACCCTCCTGTGGAGGCGAGTTTCGTGAAGGCAATACCGCGCTCTTTCAGCACATCGGCAAGGCGCAGGGCATCCTGGTCACGGACAACGCAGACAAGAAGCGACGTTGGGGTCACGCCTTCCCCTCCTTCCACTGCCTGATCCTCGGGAGTACCCTCTCCACAATCTCCCGAAAGACCTCCTCCTCAGAACGGTTGACAGGAATCACGATGAACCGCTCTGGTTCCCGGCGGGCAAGCTCAAGGTATCCCTCCCGTATCCGCTCAAGAAGATGGATCTCCTTCGAAAACTCAAGCTCAAAACGGACCTCTCGGGGGTCGTGGCTTGCCAGTGACCGGGAAAGGCCAGTCTCCGGTTCCACATCAAGGAGCACTGTACAGTGAGGCGTCAACCCACCGGAGGCCTGTTCATTCAACAGACGAAGGAACGAGAAATCCACTCCCCGGCCCCACCCCTGGTAGGCTAACGTGGAGTCGGTGAAACGGACACAGAGGACAACCTTCCCGGCACCGAGCGCCGGAACAAGGACTCGCAGCACATGTTCTCGCCGGGCAGCCGCAAAAAGCAGAGCCTCCGTGAGGGGGTCAAGAGAACCCGTTTCGGGGCGAAGGAGGAGCACCCGCAGTGCTTCACCAAAGGGCGTTCCCCCTGGCTCCCTCGTGAGCACACAGGGGAGACCTTCGCTTTGCAGGAACTCGAAAAGCCGCTGTGCCTGGGTGGTTTTGCCGCTGCCCTCGATGCCCTCAAAGGTCAAAAGAAACCCCATGTCATTCGTCCTTGTTGAGAGACCTCGGGTAAATCACCACTCTCCGGAAAGGCTCCTCCCCAATGCTTTGGGAAAAGAGGTTGTACCGCTCGGCGATTTTGTGCTGGAGACGTCGCACAAAGGCATTCCGCGGGGAGAGCTCAACCGGTTCCCCAAGCCTCAGGACCTGGCGTGCCGCCCGCTCAGCCTCAAGAAGCCCCGAATCCTCAGACTCCGGGGAGGTTTCCGAGTATCCGAAGAGGTCGTGGACGAACTTCTGAATCTGGTTGTAGGTATTGCTCCGCACAACGTGTACTGGAATCCCCCGGTTCTCCGCTTCGCGGATTTTGCTCCCCCGCTTGCGGTAGCGGCTCTTCAGGGTGAGAACAAGGTCGGCCCTGTTGAGGTCGTCCACAATCTCAAGGGGGGCCTTTGCCTGGGCTATGGCCCGCTGCATGTAATTCTTGCTGATGGCGAAAAGGTACACCCGAAGCATTCGGCCCTCGGGCATTCCCAGGACCCTCCGGGATGGTTCCTCCTCCCGGGGAACTCCCACGAGCTCTTCTCTCCGGGGACGGTGTTCTGCAATCTGCACGGTTCCCTCTTTGGTCCTCCGGCGGATTTCCGGTTCCGGATCATACCCCCGAAGGAGCAGGTCTACCGCTTGAGCCGTATCATGGTAGATGGCTACAGTATCCCGGTCCCGGAGTTCCACAACGATGTCAAAGGTGGGAACTGCTTTGCGCTCCAGAATCGCCTTCTGGGTCCCCCGTCGCCGGGCCTCCTCGTCACTCAGAATGACCGATTGGATCCCTCCCACAAGGTCGCTCAGCGTGGGATTGAAAAGGAGGTTCTCGAGCGTCGTTCCGTGGGCAGTGGCGATGAGCTGCACACCACGCTCGGCAATCGTTCGGGCAGCCCGGGCCTCCTCTTCTCTGCCGATTTCATCGACAATGATGACCTCGGGCATGTGGTTCTCCACGGCTTCAATCATGACGTCGTGTTGCCGCTCCGGGGACGAAACCTGCATGCGCCGTGCCCTGCCAATCGCAGGATGGGGAATGTCCCCGTCTCCCGCAATTTCGTTCGAGGTATCGACGACGATGACCCTTTTCTGGAACTCATCGCTCAGGACCCTCGCCACTTCCCGGAGCTTTGTGGTTTTCCCAACTCCCGGAGGACCAAGGAGTAGGATGTTCTTCCCCGAGATGATGACGTCCCGAATGATGTCGATCGTCCCGTACACCGCCCGGCCCACCCGCAGGGTCAGGCCCACGATGTCGCCCAGACGGTTCCGGATACAGGAAATGCGGTGGAGCGTTCGCTCAATACCTGCCCGGTTGTCCCGGGTGAACATCCCCACCCGCTGGACCACGTAATCGATATCCTCCCGCTCCACCACCCGCTCGGAGAGCACGGCAAACCCCTTGCTGAAACGAATCTCAGGTGCTCTCCCGAGATCCATGACGATTTCGATGAGGTCATCGATGTTCTCCTGCTCTTCCAGGGCCTTGCGAATGTGGGGAGGTAGGACCTCGAAGAGCTTGTCCAGATTGTCCACAACACCCTGAAACTGCTCACCCATTCGCTATTTCTTCCTCCTGTTGGAAAGTTCCTTTTCCTTCTGAATAACCAGAAACCCGGCGTTTTATTTCGGAAGTACCTCCTATTATAGCAGAAAGCCCCTTCCGCCGTTTTTCAGAAATGGGTATAATGAAGAGAAGATGAAAATTCTGGCGCTCAGCGACCGGGTTGATCCTCGAATTTACAGTTCCTTCTGCAAAGAGCGATTCGGGGATGTGGACTGCATCATCTCCTGCGGGGACCTTCCCGAATACTACCTGGACTTTGTGGTGTCCACCCTCAACGTTCCGCTCTTTTTCGTCCACGGCAACCACGATGCCCCAAGGGAACAAGAATCCCTCGCCGGGGGGACCAACCTCGACGAGCGGGTCATCTGCTACCGGAACGTCCTCATCGCCGGGCTTGAAGGGTGTTACTGGTACAACGGAAACCCCCACCAGTACACTGAGCGGGAGATGTACTGGAAGTACCTCCGGCTCCTTCCTCGTCTCTTCTTTGCCCGCCTCAAGCACGGGAGATACCTCGATATCCTCGTCACCCATGCTCCCCCAAAAGGAGTCCACGAGGGGCAGGACCCTCCCCACCGGGGATTTGCCACCTTCACCCACATCCTGAAAAAGTACCGCCCCCGGTACCACCTCCATGGGCATGTGCACCTTTACGGCTCAGCCCAGGATGTCACCACACGATTCCTTGACACCCTTGTGGTCAACTGCTACGGGTACCAGGTTATTGAGATCGTGCCGGAAAAAGGCTAACCGGGGTGTGGTACAATGGAGGAGAATTTCTGGTGATGCCGGGTGTCCCGTTCGCTTTTGCGGAAGAAGGAAGAGCTCCTTGAGGAGATCCGACGGGAGGTTGAGCAGTGTACCCTCTGCCCCCTGGCCAAAAGCCGGACCCAGACGGTTTTCGGTGAGGGGAACCCTGATGCCCTCATCATGTTCATCGGTGAGGCCCCGGGAGAGGACGAAGATCGTTCCGGGCGCCCCTTCGTTGGAAAAGCAGGGCAGCTCCTCACGAAAATCCTCCTCTCTGTTGGCATCCAGCGAGAAGAGGTGTACATCGCCAACATGGTGAAGTGCCGGCCCCCGGGGAACCGAACCCCCACTCTTGAAGAAGTTGAAGCGTGTTTCCCATACCTTGAGGCGCAGATTGCTATCGTCAATCCCTCGGTGATTGTGACCCTCGGGAGTGTCTCCACGGGGTACCTCCTCGGAACCAAGGAGCCCATGAGTAAGCTCCGGGGGCAGTGGTTTGACTGGCGCGGGGGGAAGCGAATCTTCCCCATGTTCCACCCGAGTTTCCTCCTCCGGCACGAATCCCGGGCTCCCGGTTCCCCAAAGTACCTCACCTGGCAGGACATCCAGGAAGTGAAGCGGGTGTACGACCTCTTGCGGGAAAGCACCCGCAGGGTATGATATAATAGCAAGGAAATACCGAAAAGGGAGGGAGGTATATGAGCTACCTCGAATCCATCAAAGCATTCACAACCGAACAGGTGGTCAAACTCATCGTGAACTCGCTGCGGAACGTCTCAGACGAAACCATCATCAAACTCACGTACCTTGCCGAGAAACTCACCCCCATCGAGTACTACCGGGACCAAATCCGGGGGCTTCGCCAGATGTTCGAGGAGAAGCGCCCGCAGATCGTCCTCGCCCGGCGAGTGCTCCAGGAGACCCACCCCAACGTTCGGGAGAGGCTCATGGTGAACCTCATCGTGAAGAGCATCCTCCTTGGGGTCCCGAAGCGGCAGAAACTCGAGAAGGAGCTCGGCTGCCAGGTACCGTTCTTTTTTGTCGTGAGCCCCACCATGCGGTGCAACCTCAACTGCTACGGGTGCTACGCTGGCCAGTACCGGAAAGAGAGCGACATGCCGATTGAGCTCATGGACCGGATTTTCACCGAAGCGAAAGAGATGGGCATGCACTTTTTGACGATTTCCGGCGGCGAGCCATTCATTCGCGAGGAACATCTGGACTTATTTGAGAAACATAGTGATATTTGTTTCCAGGTCTACACGAATGGAACGCTCATCGACCGGGAAATGGCCAAGCGCCTGGCCCGCATGGGGAACGTGTACCCTGCTATCAGTGTCGAGGGCTACGAGGAAGAAACGGATGCCCGGCGAGGCAAGGGAACCTTCAAGAAAATCATGCAGGCCATGGAAGCCCTCCGGGACGAGGGGGTGCTCTTCGGTTTCTCCATTACGGCAACCCGCTACAACACTGAGCTCGTCTCAAGCGACGAGTTCATGGACTTCCTCATCAGCAAGGGCTGCAGCTTCGGGTGGTACTTCACCTACGTTCCCGTAGGGAAGAAACCCGACACCAGCCTCATGCCCACGCCGGAACAGCGAATCCACCTGCGCAACCAAGTCCACCGGCTCCGCTACGAAAAGCCCATTTTCATCGGAGACTTCTGGAACGACGGTCCCTACGTGGGTGGGTGCATTGCCGGTGGACGGCGGTACTTCCACATCAACAACATGGGAGATGTCGAACCCTGTGTCTTCTGTCACTTCACCGTCGACAACATCAAGAACAAATCCCTGAAAGAAGTCATCTCCTCTCCTTTCTTCCGGGCCATTCAGGAACGGCAACCGTACGACAACAACCTCATGCGGCCCTGCATGCTCATCGATGTCCCGGAAGTCCTCCGAGAAGTGGTGGAGAAGTACGGGGCCCGTCCGAGCCACGAGGGTGCAGAAAGCCTCATCACCACGCTCAAAGACGAAGTCGACGCCTACGCCCAGGCCTTCAAGAAGCTCGCTGATGAAATCTGGGAGCGGGACTACAAGGGGACCATCTACTACAAGGACTACAAGAGCGAGCGGCAGGAGTACCTCAGGAAGCTCCAGGAAGAGGCGGAGAAGAACCGCAAGAAGGAAGAGGTCAGAGTCTGAAACACAGGGGGGCCTACCGGGCCCCCCTGTGTTTCAGAACTCGAAAGCCGATATCCCGGCGATAGTACATTCCCTCAAAGTGGATGCGTGACACGGCTTCGTACACCCGGCTGTAGGCCTCCTCAAGGTCCTTCCCAAAAGCGCACACGTTGAGGACCCGACCGCCATCGGTGTAGAAACTGCCATCTTGCCACACCGTTCCGGCATGAAAGAGGAGCACCGTATCTCCGGGACGATTCGGGAATGCCTCGAGTCCCTCGATT
>JAPWUU010000001.1 GCA_028275365.1 Candidatus Caldatribacterium sp. | reverse complement strand
TACATTTTTATGCCAAAAACCGAAGATAAAGCGAATGTTTTACGCCCTATCCTCACCCAGCTCCTCAAATACCTCACGTAGGGCAAGGTAACTCCTTACAAAGGTAGGGTAAACCCGGTCGTATACGCTTTTCTCCTCTTCCCGCGGCGCAAACCGATCCCTGATTCTCACAAGTTCCTTTGCCACCTCAATCCCCCGATAGAGCCCTATCCCCACTCCTCCACAGATAGCCGCACCAAGGGAAGTCGCCTCCTCCCGGTACACGGGGCGAAGGACCTCAAGACCAAAGACATCGGCAAGCATCTGGGCCCAGAAGTCTCCCCTTGCTCCACCCCCGATGATGCGCATGTTTGCTATTCTGAGCCCCTGCTCCCGGAAGGCATCAAGGATAATCCGGAGGTTCAGGCTCACACCCTCAAGGACGGCCCGAATCAGGTGGGCTCTGGTGTGCCTTGGGGTAAGTCCGATGAACACCCCCCGGGCGTGGGGGTTCCACCAGGGAGCCCGCTCGCCCAGAAGGTAAGGGAGGAAAAGGAGGCCTTCGCTTCCTGCCGGAACTTTCTGAGCCTCGAGGTCCATGAGAGAATAAGGACTTACCCCGAGTTTCTCCGCCGTCTTTTTCTCCTCTCCGCAGAGGGTATCCCGGCACCATTGGTATGAGCCTCCTGCGGCCTGCATGGTTCCGGTGGGCATGAAAAGCCCCGGAGCAAGGTGGTGGAAGGTGAAGGTCCGCATCTCGGGGTCGTAAAAGGGTTTTCGGGAGGCCAGGGCAATCCAGGAAGAGGAACCGAGGTAGTTGTACGCCTGCCCTTCTTCAACTACTCCCGCTCCACAGGCCGCACAGGCCCCGTCTCCTCCGCCAATCACCACCGGCGTCCCCGGTAAAAGCCCCACTTCCTCGGCTGCGTTTTTCGTCACCTCCCCCACCACGGTAAAAGAGGGGAAAACGGGTGGAAGTTTCTCCTCTTCAATGCCCACAGCCTCAAGAATCTTTGTGGACCAGCGTTCCTCGGTGATGTCGAAGAGATTCGTCCCGGAGGCGTCGGAAAAATCCGTCGCCCACTGCCCTGTAAGCCGGAAGACCACAAAGTCCTTGGCCAGGAGGAACTTCCGCGCCTTCCTGTAGACTTCAGGCCGGTGATTCCGGAACCAGAGAATCTTCGCCAGAGAGTAATTGGGGCTCAGGCGATGCCCGGTAATCCGGTAAATTTCTTCATCGGCAATCCTCTCCCGGACCCACTCGACCTCCTTCACTCCCCGGCGGTCGGCCCAGATGATAATCCGGTCAAGAGGCTCACCCCGCTCATCCACCGGCAGGGCCCCCATCATCTGGCCGGAGAAGGAAACAACGCCGATGTCTTCTTTTTTCACCCTGGCTTTCTCAAGAAGGGCCCGGGTGGAAAAAACCACCGCCCTCCAGTACTCTTCAGGGTCCTGTTCGACGGATAACGCATCGGGGTAAAAGGTCTCGTACCCGAAGAAGCTGCTTGCCAGACACTCCCCCTCCGGGCCAAAGAGCGTGGCCTTGTTGCCTGTAGTCCCCAGGTCATGAGCTATGATGAGCTTCCCCATGGTTTTCTTCCCCCTTCTCCTCAACGGTGAGGCGTACCGTGGCGATGCGCTTCCCCCTCATGCGCTCAACCTTGAGCTTGTAACCATTGACGCTGACTGTTTCTCCTTCTTCAGGGATTTTCCCAAGGAGTTCCATAACAAGACCCCCCAGGGTTTCGGACTCTTCGCTTTCGGGAATCTGTACCCCCAGGGTTTCGTTCACCGTCTCTATGGGGAGTGAGGCATCCACGAGGTACTCGCGGTCGCTAATCTTCCGGTACGGAGGGGCCTCCCGGTCGTGCTCATCCCGGATCTCACCCACAAGCTCCTCCAGGAGGTCCTCAATGGTGACAAGCCCTGCCGTTCCTCCGTACTCATCAAGGACGATGGCCATGTGGATGCGCCGCTGCTGCAGCTCGCGCAAAAGCTCCACGACTTTCTTCGTCGCAGGGACAAAATGGATGGGGCGGAGGATTTCCCGCACCGGTTTCTCGAGGTCACCCTCTTTTAACGCCGGGAGCATGTCTTTGATGTGGACGAAACCAATGATGTTATCGATATCCTCCCGGTACACCGGGAGGCGGGAAAAATGGCTCTTCAGCGAAAGTTCCAGAGCTTCCCCAAGGGTGGCATTCTCCTCAATGCACACCATGTCGGTCCTTGGAGTCATGACCTCATACGCCAGGGTATCCCCAAACTCGAAGACTTCGCTGATGAGCCGCCGCTCCTCTAAAGGAAGTGTCCGCTGCTCGGCGATGAAGAGCTTGAGCTCCTCATCACTTAGAGAACTCGTGGCCTCCTGGGTGACCCCAAAAAGACGGGAGATAACATCCGTGGATGCCGAGAGGGCAACCACCACCGGGCGCAGGACCCGGGAGAGAAAGAAGATGAACCGGGAGGAAATAAGGGCAAGGCGCTCTGGATGCGCCATGGCAAGGCGTTTGGGCACAAGCTCCCCAAGGACCAGGGTAACGAAAGAGATGAGAACCGTGACGCAGATCACGGCAATCTCTTCCCCAAGAATCGCAAGTACCGGAAGGCCACTGGCTTCAAGGCGCCTTCCGAGATTCCGGGCAAGGGAAATGGCACCGGTGGCGCTTGCGAAAAACCCTGCCATGGTTACCCCAATCTGGATGGTGGCCAGGAACTCACTCGGGTTCTCGAGAAGATGGTGCAGCGCTTCAAGCTGCTTTTCCGAACCTTTCCCTTTCGCCAGGTGGATACGGCTCCTCCGGGTGGAAATCAGGGCAATTTCAGAAGCCGCAAAAAAGGCGTTCATGGCAACAAGAAGCAGTATGAGAAGGATCGTTCCCAGATACTCCACTTACATCATCCTCCGGGACAGGTGAGGGCAAAAAGCGGCACTCCGGTGAAACCTAAAGGGATACAGGGGGAAAGAAAACCGCTCGTCCGGGTCCTCGCTTTCAGACACTGCTTTCGGTATCCCCTCTCCCTCTCTGGTCTTGCTCTTTATCTTACCACATCTTCACAAGATTTGCCACCTTGGCCTTTTACCGGCCCGGGCAATGGAAAGACGCCACCTGACCGGTACACGAAACCCCAGACGGTTAATCCATCCCCATTCACAGCACAAGTCAGTGAAGGGCACAGGATAGACAACCTCTGCGGTACCCAAAAGTGTGCCTCACGGTCGTGGGGAAAACCAGAGTCCTTCCCGAAGGGCTTCCAACGGCCTGCGAAAGTGTGGTAGTATTCGGTGAGGCTACCTCTGTGGACGGAGAGAAGAAGGACGGCTCTCCGGGCTTTCATCAAAAAGTACGCCCCTGCGGATGAGGGAGTCGAAAAAGAGATAGAGAACCTGTGGGACGCAACGGCAGTAATCCGGATAGAAATAAATAAGCGGTAAGTCAACAAGAAAAGACCGGTAGAGGAAATAGCGTAGTCCAGAAGACCGAAAGGAGTAAAGATTATGGAAGCGGACCTTGCACCTTTCAGAGAACACAGGGAGTACACTATCTCCCGTTTCTTTCTGCAACCCGGCCTCCCTGCCCTCTTCCTCACGCCCCGGAACGCTCCTCCACCGTATCCTGCCGTCTTCTTCCTCCACCACTACCGGGGGTCGAAAGAAAACCTTACCTTCTTTGCCCTCGAGGCAGCACGAAGGGGCTTTGCGGCTCTGGCCATTGACATGGAGTACCACGGGGAACGGAGGGTCAACGGCAGAGACATCCTCTCGACAGACCTTGAGGATGACTACCAGGCCTTCCTCCGGACCTTCGAGCACGCCCTTTTTGCCCTCCGCTTCCTCGAAACGCACGAAAGTATTCGCCCGAGAGAAATCTTCTTTCTTGGTGTGAGCCTTGGGGCACTTGTGGGCACCGTCGTCGCTGCGCTTTATGGGAAATTCAGGGGCATTGCCCTTGTCGTCGGCGGAGGGAATATTGAAATTCTTTTTGAGGAGAGCATGCTCGACTCTATCGTAAACATCCGCTATGACTTCCGGAAGCGGGGCATACCGGTTCGCGACGTCGCCATAGCCTGGAAGGACCTCGACCCCGTGAACGCAGCAGAAGCGCTCACCGACACCCCGGTTTCTCTTTTCAACGCTACCCGGGATACCATCGTTCCGGGGGAATGTACTTTCGAGCTCTACAGAGCAATCCGCGCTCCGAAGGAAATCCAGTGGTTCCACGCCGAGCACGATCTCTTCTACCTTCCCCGGTACCGTATTCCCCAGAAGGCTTTTGAGTATTTCACCGCACTGCAGTCAGTTACCCCATAGCTAAAGCCAGGGGCTTGCAGCTTGAGGCCGCTTCAGGGCCTACTGACAGAGGCCCATCCGCCAGCGCGTCTCAATACGCCTGACGGATATTGGTTGCAGCCACAAGATCTGCATGGCCACGAAAACCACAGGAGGCACAACGGAAGATATGACCATTGCGGTTGCCTTTGGAAACAAACCTGCACTTCGGGCAGCGCTGGCTGGTATGGTGGGGGTCAACATAAACCACAGCAATACCACGTTCAGTAGCCTTGTACTCGATGAACCTGCCCAGTTGCCCGAAAGCCCAGGAGTGCCGAAGAAGGCACTGCTCTTTAGCGACACGAATTCGCTCCCAAATGTACCGCAGGTCTTCTATGACAATCACATCGCCAGGGGTACAGGAGTTGACAATGGCTTTGGCGATCCTGTGGTTGAGGTCGGCCATAAAGCGGCGCTCCTTCCCCGAAAGCCGTTGCAAGAGGCGTTTCGCCCCCTTCGTGCCCTTGGCTTGGAGCGCCTGTCGCAACCGGGCGTAGCGTTTGCGGACATGCATCGCTTGCCGCCCGGAGAATTTCAAACCATTGGAGGTGGTGGCAAGGTTGTAGATACCACGGTCAACGCCAATGACGTTACCGTTTTGTGGCGGGAGGGGCACTTCCCGGTTCACGACGATGTTGATGGAGAACGCTTTCGTTCGCCTGTTGTAACAGAGGGTGGCAGAAGTGGGTTTCTGCCCTATCAGGAGCTCGCGCTGGAAGTTGCCGATGGCCAGGGGAAGCTTGAGCCTGCCCGCCACCGTGGAGATGGAGACTTCCCAGCACTTTTCGTTGAAGGAGAAAGTGCGCTGGTCGAGGCTCATGCTTGGGGGTTTGAACTTCTTCGGTTTCGATGGCTTTCGCTTTTTCCTGGCCGCTTCGGCTACACGGGCGATAGCGCGGATGATGAGGTTAGCCTGGAGATTGTACTTTTCTTTGATGGTGCGGTAGCAGAGGTGCTGGAGCTTGACCTTGTTGGTGGTGCGGTTTTCTTGAGCGATGCAGAGGATGTCATTGCAGGCGTCAGCAAACCGCCGCAGGGTCTCTCGCAAGGTTTCGGCTTGTTCGGTATCAACCTGGAGTTTGCACCTTGCTGTTTTCGTTACAAGCTTCACAGTTTCATGTTACGTACCGCTTTTGAAAAAGGTGTCAACCACGCCTTCCTCCCCAGGCTTAAAAGCCGGGCCTCCGGCACGGAGAAGATGGGTGAACTCGGGGCTTCTCCTGTTGAGAACTCCACAGGTGACACCTGGGAGGAAACTCCAGAGGTTCCTGTCCGGAACCTGCGGAAAACAGGGGTAAAAAAGAACCATGGGCTCCAACGAACCTTCCGGTGCTTTCAGGAGGCATTGCGCCTCTTTACGGGCTTCCTCCTCATCCCCTCTTTCGGGGGGACTCTGGAGGGTCCCAAGCCACCTTCCGATTCCTCGGAACCCATGGCGATTATAGGATACACCCTCTCCTTTTTCTTGTCAAGGGGGGGAGAAAAAAATTTTTGGGAAAATTTGTGTAGAGGAAAGGCGCCTTTGAGCTAAGGTTAGCCGGCAAACCGGAAGGAATCCCCGGAACTTTCAGTCCTGGGCTCTCCAGTGTGCATTGTTCTATTCTCAGAACAACTCGATACTCATCCTTTGCCGGAAGGGTTAAAGAAGTCCGTGGAGGAAAAACGCCCAGAAACACGACACAGTATGACCCAAAAGGCAATGCTTTGGGAAGTTTGGACTCAACAAGCTCAACCTCCGTTGCATTCCCCTGAACGTCGAACAGAGCAACAACCCTACCTTCCCAAAAGCACTCCACTCCTTGGGGGCAGCGCGAATCCTCGAGGACGTCTCGGAAGAAGAGGGAAAAATCCCCTCCTTCGAGTTCGATCCCTTTGCCCAAACGCACACTGGCGGTCTCCCCTACCCGAACCCTCACCGAGAGGGTGCATCCCACAAAAAGCAGCAGGGAGAGAACCAAAAGTACTCCCCACAGGGTAACGCCCTTCCCCCGTGGACCGATCTCGGGAACAATCCTCGTGAAGGCCATCAGGTTTCCCCTCTCCCCGTGATCCCATCGCTATTATAATCCTCTCATCACGGGAGAATTTCTCGGAGAGACTGCGCCGAAGACGAAAGCTCCCAGTCTAATACGGTGTACACCGACACCAGAGGTTGCAAACCCTGGCCTTCCATGTTACAATTGGCATCGTCTTATTTCCTGGATAATGAGGGGTGGAATCATGCCAAATACAAAGTCTGCGTGGAAAAACCTGCGGAAAAGTGAGAAACGGAGACTCCGGAACAAAGCCATCAAATCAACAACGAAAACCTACATCAAGAAATTCCTGAAGCTTCTGGAAACAGGGAAGATTGACGAGGCACGGACCTTCCTCAGCGAAGTGTACAAACGGGTTGATATGGCGGTGAGCAAAGGGGTCTTCCACAGGAACAAGGCAGCTCGCATCAAGTCACGGCTCACCCAGAAACTCAACCGGGCAATGGCTTCTCAGACTGCGTGATCCCGGTCACAAGGAGGACGCAGAAAAGGCGCGGATCAATACTCTGAGTCTTTAGGAGCCTGTCGGCCGTCCTGAGTGTGGCAAAAATTCGTGGGATATCGGCGGGACCAAAGGCGTCTTTCATCTTCTGGATTTTCTTCATTTCGAAAGGATTCACTTCCTTCCCCTGCCAGAGGTCCCTTTGGGTTTCCCCCTTTTCGAACACCTGAGCGAGAAGCCGGAATCGCCGCGCCAGGTGAGTCACAAGAAGGGGTAAGGGAAATCCCTGGCCAACCAAGCGGTATGCGTACTGCAGGGCCAGGGAGGTGTTCCTCTCTCCAAGGAAGTCAAGGAAACGAAAAAGCAGGACCTTCTCGTTCTTCTCAAAGAAGGCCTCAACGTCTTCTCTCTGGACTCTTCTGCCCCGAAATCCCTCGAGAAAACTCACAATCTCCGTTTCCTGAAGTTCGTACTCCTCAAAAAGGCGAAGAAGGCTCTCCTCAACTCCTTTCCCGAACGAAAGACCAAGCCGGGCCGCTTCACCCTGGAGAAAATGCTGCAGGACCTCCCTGCTCTCTTCCACCACAATCCAGGGAATCCTTGACCACCCCGTCCCCTTAAGGTCACTACCTGGAAGGAAGAAAAAGTACACCTCAGGGTACCGGGACGTCTCACGAAAGACGTGGAGCACCTCCCCCTCGTCAAGGTGGTCCAGAAAGCAAACCTCCCTTTCGGGGAAAAGCGAGGGAGAAGAGAACTCCTTTGCCCTTTCCTCCCACTCCTTAAGCTTTCGCACCCAAAATACCCTGGAAGCCCCGAGTTTTCGAAGGATTTCGGGAACATACCAGTTTTCAAAACGCGCCTGGTTCACCCGCCGCTCAAGGATGAAGAAACGACCCCCAAGATTTCCCGAAAGCCAGTCTTCAAATCGCTGCTTTCCCAAATCTCCGTATCCTCCCCCGGCGGAAAAGAGGGTAAAACTCTACCGCTCCATCCCGTTTTGTGATAAAGTACGGTACCCTCAATTTCTCAAGGAGCGCCACCGTGCGGGGGTCAGGGTGCCCATAGGGATTCTCCCCCACAGAAATGACCGCCCACAGGCAATCCGAAGCCCGAATGAGTGCTTCCAGAGAGGTATTGTAACTCCCGTGATGGGGAAGCACCAGAACCTCTGCCCTGAGCAGAGAGGGATCACGGGGAGCTATCTCCTCGAAAATTCCTTCCGCATCCCCACAAATGAGCACCCGACCGTAGGGAGTGTGCAGGCGGTACACCACTGCCCTTTCCCCTCCATCAGAGACCGGAAAAACCTCAAGGAGAATGTGGGGTGAAAGCCGCAGGCGGGTCGGGGAAGAAAAATCCGCAGGCGAAAAACAGGGAGCCTCCGGGAACACCTTTTGCAGTGCCGTCACGCCTCCTGCATGGTCCCTGTGTCCGTGGGTGAGAAAGATACCCCGGATTTCGGTAATCCCCCGAAAGCGTAGAAAAGGGAGTAGGATGCTCTCCCCTACATTGCCATACCCCCGGATGATTCCTCCGGTGTCAATGAATACCCCAGTATTCCCTTCAAACAATCCACAGGCAAGACCCTGACCGACGTCGAACACCAGGAAGCTCGTTTTCGGAAACCACAGGGAACCGAGAACCAGGCCTCCGAGAACGGGACAGAGGGAAAAGAAGAGTAACACCCGTTTCCTGGTGAGAGCAGCAATCCAGAGGACAAAGATAGTCCCCCAGACGACCATTCCCCAGAGGGCATCGCGCCCTCTGGAAAAGTCGGCAACCCAGTGGGGCACGGAATTCTGGAGAAACACCGACACCCCAAAGAGCATCCGCAAAAGGCAACGGAGGCAGAACCCCAGCAAAAGACGCCCGTAGACAAAGGCCCCCAAAACAGGCGTCCAGAGTCCGAGGAAAAGCACCCCCTCAACGAGGGGAAGCGCAACGAGGTTACCCAGAAAGACAAGGGAACTCAAGGAGAACCGGTTCCCCACAAGGAAGGGGAAACTGGCAAAGGTGGCGGAAGCGGTGGCAAGTAGAACCCCAAGAACGTACCGGGAGAAGAGCTCCCGCCACTTCCTGTGTTCCTTCCGGCGAGGGAGAAAAGCGGCAAACACAGCAATGCCCACTGTGGAGGCAAAGGAGAGCTGTGCACCGGGGAGAAAGAGCATCTCCGGCTGCAGCAGGAACATCACCAGGAAAGCACTGCAAAGTACTCCCATCGTGGTCACCGTACGCCCAAGCCTTCTGCCCAAAAGCAAAAGACTCGCCATGATCCAGGCCCTGGATGCCGAGGCCACAAAACCGCAGAAAGCAAGGTACAGGAAGGTGAAAGGAAGCACACCGAAGAGTATCATCCGCCGGGGAAGGAGGCGCTGGAACATGGAGAAAAGCAGCGTCCCAAGAAGTGCCATGTGGAAACCCGAAACACAGAAGAGGTGGTACACGCCGATTTCCCGGAGGAGGGGGAATGTTTGCAGGAACTCTTCGTCTCGAACGCCGAAAAGGAGGGCGTTGAAAAGAGGGGAGGTTTCAAGAAGGAGATGGCGCCAGCGATCGAGAAAAATTCCTCTTTTTTCATGTACCCAGCGGAGAAAGGCAAACCACAGGATCTGAGAAGGAGAAGGCGAAACCTCCTGCACCTCAAGGTACCCGACAATTCTCCTTTTTCGGAAGTGTTCCCGCAGGTTTCGCCCTCCAGGATTCGCGCAAGAAGGAAATCCGCGGAAGATTCCGGTAACCTCCACCTTGTGGTAAAGAAGCGGCTGGAGGACAGTTTCCTTCCCCCGGAGAAGAACCCCCGGCGAGTACACCGGGAAGCCCCGAAGATGGACAAGGATAAACCTCCCGTCCTTCTCGACAACATACCCCTCAAGGACGAGGTTCTGGCCTTCCTTACCCCGGAAGAACTCTCCGGGAAGGTCCAGAACCACGGAGGAGAAAAGCATCCCGAAGACCCCAAAGCCCGCGAGGGTAAAGAGCACAAAGGCACGGGAAGGCAGAGAGAGTACCTGAGCGGTACAAAGCCCCCCAAGGAGAATACAAAGGGGGAGAAAGGGAAACCGAAGGAGCGTTCCCACGACAAATCCCAAGGTGACACTGAGGGCAACCCAGAAGATGGGGTACTGGACAAAGGAGAGAGGGGATACGTATCGTTCTCCCCTCTCTCCAAAGGCTTCAAGAGACAAGGTGTCCGAAGCGCTTCGTAAAGGATTCCACATCCATGTTCGCAGCTTTTGCCATGGAAGCCACGAACTCGGGATTCTCCAGGTCCTCTTTTTCGAGGCGAATCATGTACGAGCGAGCCACCTGGTAGGCGTAGGAGGTGATGTCCACCGTGCGAACACGGGTCCGTCCCGTGACAGGATCCATAATCTCGTCGAAGGGGATGGGATTGAGCTTTCCGTTCAGGATGCTCATCATGGCACCTTTCTGCTTCATCTCCTCGCTATAGCTTCCGCTTAAGAGGTACTCCACAGCTCCATACCCCAGGTCCCTGGTGTACTCAATGTCAAAGGGAATTGGGGGAGCGCAGCGGAGTTCATACCCCACGTCCTTGGTGACGATGGTGATTTTCTTCCCTCGCTCCTCAAACCTCCGGGTGATTTCGTTTTTCAAAAGCTCCCCAAGGGGGACCTCAGCAAGACGCACATGGCCATGGGGGTCACGGGGGATAGACTTTCCAAGGATTCTCTCAATCTCCTCCACATCCCCAAACTTCAGCGCCACACCCTCTGCCACAATGGCAATGCCATCGTCCCGACCAAGGGCCTTCCGTTTAATCATTGCGGCTTCGATAATATCGCAGACATCCTCCACCCTGACCTTCCGATCGCCAAACTCCTCGGGGATAATTGTGAGGGTGGCTCCTGCAGCCTTCCCCGTTCCCAGAGCAAGGTGGCCTGCAGAACGACCCATGATGACCACAAAGTACCAGCGGTTCGTCGTTCGGGCATCCTCCATGAGGTTCTTCACAATGCCGGTAGCCACCTCCCGGGCAGTCTGGAAACCGAAGGTGGGCATGTCGCCGGGAAGAGGCAAGTCGTTGTCGATGGTTTTGGGGACATGGGCGACAAAGAGTCTCCCTTCCATGGCCCTGGCAACAATGCTTGCACTGAAGGCCGTATCGTCCCCACCGATGGTAACGAGATACCCCACGTTGAGGGACTCCATGACCTTCCGGACATTCGCCACCTTGGCTTCGTCAACGGTTCCTCCCTTGATGAGGCTATCCCGGGCGGTACGGAGAATAGACCCACCTTCAAGATGAATCCGGGAAACACGGGAAATGTCAAGAGGAACGGTGTGTACCGCAGGGTCAAAGGAAGAACTCGAAATCCACTTGAAGCCGTCATAGATCCCGACTACCTCAAGGCCCTTCTTCCGGGCAGCGATGGTCACTGAACCGATGACACCGTTAATACCAGGCGCAGGACCTCCGCCAACGAGAATTGCCAGTCGTTTTGCGCTCATACACCACATCCTCCCTTTCGGCAAGAAAATTAGCAGAAAAGCCCGGTGAGGTCAACGGAAAAACCTCACCGGGAAAGCATAGCCTTAGCCCTTGCAAGGAGATTCTCCACGCTGATACCAAGCTTCTCAAGCACGGTTTTCCCAGGTGCCGAGGCGCCAAAGCAGTCGATGCCGATGACCTCTCCTTCCGTCCCGACATACCTGTACCACCCCAGGGTTGCTCCAGCCTCGATGGCAATCCGCTTCTTCACGCCGGGAGGGAGGATCTCCTCCTGGTAGCTCTTCGGTTGTTCCTCGAAAAGCTCAAAAGAGGGCATGCTCACAACCCTCACCTTTACGCCTTCCTGAGCGAGTTTCTCATAAGCCTCAAGGGCCACGTGGACTTCAGAACCCGAAGCGATGAGGATGAGCTCCGGATTGCCCTGGGAGTTGTCGGCCAGGATATACGCTCCCTTCCTCAGGCCCTCGGCTTTCCCGAACTTGCTCTGGTCGATGACCGGAACGTTCTGCCGCGTGAGGATGAGTGCTACCGGCCCTCCCTGCCGCTCAATGGCTACCTTCCAGGCCTCCCGGGTTTCATTGGCGTCGGCAGGGCGAATGCACACTATGTTCGGCATAACCCGAAAACTCATGAGGTGTTCCACCGGCTGGTGTGTGGGACCATCTTCTCCCACACCCACCGAGTCATGGGTCCACACGTAAATGACCTTGCAATGGGAGAGGGCCGCAATGCGCACCGCAGGACGCATGTAGTCGGAGAACACGAAAAAGGTTGCCCCAAAGGGGATGAGCCCCCCATGGATAGCCATACCATTCAGGATGGCTCCCATGGCGTGTTCTCGCACACCAAAGGCGATGTTCCGGCCCTCGTACCCGATGGGTCCATCGACAAGTCCCTGGGTCCCGGAGGGTACGGACGCAGGCGCCTGGAAGCTCCCCTTGCCTTTCAAAACGGTATTGGTGGAGGGGTCAAGATCCGCAGAACCCCCGATGAGGCCAGGAATCCGGTCAGCCAGGATGTTCAGGATCTTCCCACCCACAGAGCGGGTAGCCACCGGCCCAGCACCCGGCTCAAACACCGGCAAATCCTTATCCCAGTCTGGTGGGAGCTTCCCCTCCATCATCATCCTGAGGGCTCCCGCCTCTTTCGGATACTCCCGGGAATAGGCCTCAAAGAGCCTTTGCCATTCCCGCTCCTTTTCTTCTCCCTCACGGACAACCTCCCGCATGTGAGCGAGGACCTCTTCGGGGACGTAGAATTCAGGCTCAAGAGGCCAGCCAAAGAACTTCTTGGTTGCCACAGCCTCTTCTGGCTTCAGGGGAGCACCGTGGACCTCAAAGGTGTCCTGCTTTGGGCTTCCATACCCGATGTGCGTCGTCACCATGATGAGCGAGGGGTGTTCGGTGTCTCTCCTGGCCTCTTCAATAGCCCGGCTTAAAGCGGCAAGGTCGTTCCCGTCCTCAACCTCAAGGACCTGCCACCCCAGAGCAAGAAAACGGGCCTTCACGTCCTCGGTAAAGCAGATACGCGTCTCCCCCGAGAGACTGATGTGGTTGTTATCGTAGAGGTAAATGAGTTTCCCAAGCTTCAGATGTCCTGCTAAAGACGCAGCTTCGTAGGCCACACCCTCCATAAGGTCGCCATCGCTCACCAGCGCATAGGTGTAGTGGTCGATGACGGGAAAGCCAGGACGGTTGAAACGTGCAGCAAGATGCGCCTCGGCAATGGCCACACCGACTCCGGTGGCAAACCCCTGTCCCAGAGGCCCGGTAGTGGTCTCTATGCCGCACCCCACGCACCGTTCTGGATGCCCAGGCGTGTGGCTTCCCCACTGGCGGAAATTCCTGAGCTCTTCAAGGCTCATCTTTTCGTACCCACAGAGGTACAGCAGGGCGTAGAGCATGGCCGACCCATGACCAGCAGAGAGAATAAAACGGTCCCGGTTGAACCACTGAGGGTTTTTCGGGCTGTGCTTGAGAAACCGTCGGAAGAGAACATACCCAATGGGTGCGGCCCCAAGCGGAAGACCTGGATGCCCGGACTTTGCTCTCTGGATGGCATCCAGAGCCAGCATGCGAATGGTGTTGACCGCAAGTTGCTCTAACGATGCTCCCATCTCTTCTTCACCCCTTTTCCAGTTATCCCCTCTATTATAGAGGACGAGTCACCGGGAAGAGGCAACCCTCTCCGCCTCTTCTTTTGCTATCCGGCACCAGGCAATGACGTTCTCCGGATTGCCGCCGATTGTGTGGTTGTCCTTCATGATGACTTCCACACAGCAATCTTTGGTGATTTCCAGGGCTTCACGGAGTTTCTTCCGGATGTGCTCTTCATCAATGCGCGGAACCGCAAGGTCGGAGGGACTCGGCTTCATGGAGTAGATGTACTCTCTCCCCAGGTACTCCGCCATTTTCCTGAGGTCTGCCCAGGGGGAAACGGAAACCCGCCGAAGGCTGGGGAACCGCTTCACCACGTGCCAGCGGGAGTGCAACGGTTCACAGCACCCGTAGCAGTTGAGACCAAAGCGCTCAAGGATAGCGTACTGGTAGGGGAAAATGAACTCTTCGAACATCTCGGGAGAAACGTAACAGGTCTCCTGGCTCTCGGCAAACCCCCACATGTCGATGGTGCGCACGTGCACCCCGTCGAAGTCCTTCTGGGGGAGTTCTGTGGTGTATCCAAAGCCTCCTGAGCCCACGTACGTTCCGTCGTTATTCAGGGAGAGGAGGTTGTGTTGCTCGAGGAAATCGAGCTTTCTCAGGTGCCCATCCCGGAGGAAGGCCATGAGCTCGTGGAGTTCCCGGGGATGGTCGTACATATCAAGCATGATCTGTTCCAGCCCCCGCAGGTTCACCAGGGTCCAGGTCATACCCAGCGTCCACCACCAGACAGTCTTCCTCCGGACGATGAGGATGTCCCCGAAAACCTCCTGGGCAAGGTTGAGGAGTTTCTCACTGGCCTCCTCATCGATGTGGATTTCGGGAAAGCGGAGTTTCTCCATGTCCCGGTAATCCTTGAGCGGGGGGTCCCAGCGGTATGAGCCCCAGGCTTCCACCTTCACGATTCTTTCCTCAAGACCCCAGCCGGTTTCCTCGTACATATAGGGAACGTCGAAGTAGGGCTCAATTACTTTATCGTCCCCCATGGACTCTCCCCAGAAGATTTCTTTCCGAAGCCACATCTCCCAGTGGCGGGCAAGCCTCCCCTCACACTGCAGGCTCTGGGGTGGGATGATTTCGTTCCAGCCGTTTTCAGGATCACAGAAGATTACCGGGCGGGTTCGCTCAAGGGCGTTGTGGCGGTACCAGAGTCTGCGTTTCTCCTCCTGCTCCGGGAGTTCCGAGAGCTCCCGAACCCTGCGGGCCAGAGCCCGGAGGATTTCCCGTTCCTTCGGGGTCACCTGAATTTCCTCGCTTCGGAATGATACCCGGTACAGCGAAGCCACTGTCTGGTCGGTCACGCAGCATGTCACCTCCCATCCCAACCAATTATACCCGAGAAAAACACTGTACGCAGGACTTTCTTTCAGATATAATATCTTTTGAAGGAGGAGGGGAATGACCTCCGCAGAGCGCTTGAATACGGCACTGCGCCACAGGGAGCCAGATAGAGTGCCCCTGGATCTTGGGGGCGTGGTTACCGGAATGACTCTGAAGGTGCACCGTGCGCTCTGCTCTTTCCTGGGAACCCCCTGTGAAGACATTCTTGTTGACCGTATCCAGTACCTTGCCCAGCCTGCTGAGGATATCCTGGAGCATTTTGCCATAGACACGCGGTACGTGTATGACCTTGTTCCCAGGGAGGTATGGTCCACGGACCAGGAAGGATCACTCTGGGAGGATTGCTGGGGGGTCCAGCGCCGCTTCACCGGATACTATTTCGACATGGTCGCCCATCCCCTCGCCCATATTACCTCTTTGGAAGAACTGAGGCACTATAACCCTCCCCCACCCCGTCTTCCGGAAGGTCTTCGAGCTCAGGTTGCAGCCCGAAAAAAGGAAGGCAAAGCGGTTATCGTCAACTGTATCGGTTCATGCTTTGAGTTTTCCTGGTATCTCCGGGGCTTTGCCCAGTTCATGACCGACCTTGCTCTGCAACCTGGCCTTGCCTGCGCCATTATGGACATAGTGCTCGACTTTGAACTGCAGCAGTTCGAGCTCCTTCTCAGAGAAGTGGGAGATCTTGTGGATGTCGTTCTCGTGGGGGACGACCTCGCCACGCAGCGTGGACCTTTACTGTCTCTCGAGATGTACCGAAAGTACGTAAAACCAAGACAAAAAAGACTCTACGAAGCCATCAAAAAGCACACCCGGGCTTTTCTCTTCTACCACTCCTGCGGTGCCGTCACGCCTTTCCTTGAGGACCTCGTAGAGATTGGCGTCGATATCCTCAACCCGGTCCAGGTGAGCGCTTCGGGAATGGACCCGGGGTGGCTCAAGAAGCACTTTGGGGATGTTCTATCCTTCTGGGGTGGCATCGATACGCAATGGACCCTTCCCTACGGAACTCCCGATGCGGTTCGTGAAGAGGTACGAAGGCGCATTGACGAGCTTGCCCCTGGAGGAGGATATGTGCTCTGTGCGGTGCACAATATCCAGCCCGATGTTCCCCCAGAGAACATCGTAGCCATGTATGAGGAGGCAATCCGTTACGGAAGTCAAAGGGGGTGAGAAAAGAAGGAAGGCTCTTTTGTATGCAAAACCTCATGAGGTACACTCAAAAACCTTCGATGGGAGGGATGAGTATGCGACGGAATCTCTTTATGGTGCTTTTTGTCTCTGTGGTCCTTGTGGGTACGCTGGCTTTTGCCCAGGAGAAAAAACCGGCAGAAGGCATGTACTTCCGTCTCGTCACCCATGGAGGCGATGACCCCTTCTGGGCTGTGGTGCAGAAAGGCGCTATGGACGCCGCAAAGGAACTCGGCTGCAAAGTGGACATTGACCTCTGTGGTGGCGATCTGACGCTGCAGCTCAAGCGTTTCGAAGAAGCAGTGGCCATGAAGCCGAACGGCATCGCTCTCGTCATCAACGACGATACCGCCTGGGATGAACCGGTGAAAAGGGCTCTCGAGTAGGGTATCCCGGTCATCGGCATGAACAACGATGATTCCGAGGGCGCTGTAGGCAATCCTCGCCTCTGCTACATCGGCCAGAGCGAGAAAGCCGCAGCCTACCGACTGGCCCGTCGGCTCTTTGACGAGGCAAAAGCCAAGGGTATTGACCTCTCCAAGGCCCACGTAGCCATGGCTGCTGAGGTTCCCGGAGCAAACTACGCCAAAATCCGCGCCAGCGGTATCCTTGAGGCCATGAAAGAGTACGGTATCACTTCTTACGAGATCATCGATGCTGGTGGTCTTGAGATGACCACCGTGGAAGCCCGGGAGACAGCCTACCTCCTTGCCCACCCCGAGACGACTTTCCTCATTGGTCTTGGCGGTATCTGCACGGATCGCCTCACTGCTTCGTTAAAGGCAGCAGGGAAGCAGCCTGGAGAAATCATTGCCGGTGGCTTTGACACCACCCCTGACACCCTCGCCGGCATCAAAGAGGGGTACGTCACCGCCACCATTGACCAGCAGCAGTACCTCCAGGGGTACTTTGCCGTCTACGTCCTCTACCTCTATAACAAATACGGCTTCACCCCCAACATCGACACCGGTGGGTATCTTGTGGACTCCCCGGAGAAGATTGCCCTCATCGAGAAGCTCTCTCCGGAGCACATCCGCTAAAACCCAAAGCCCCCGGGCAACCGGGGGCTTTTTGCAGGAGGATGAAAGAAGATGGAGTGGGTTCGAAACTTCCTGCGGTATCGGGCAGCCAATACTTTCCTCGTCTTCATCGGTCTTGTGATGTTCTTCTCCCTCCTGACTCCCAATTACCTCTTCGTCGACCGGAGGAACCTCGCTGCCTTAGGAAAACTCTTCCCCGACCTTGGTGTCGTTGCCCTGGGTGTTGGGGTGCTCATGATCTGCGGAGAATTCGACCTCTCTGTGAGCTCAGTCCTTCCTTTCTGTTCCTATGTCTTCGTTCGCCTGCTCTACCGTGGGTTTGCACCTTTCTGGGCTTTCTGGGCTGCCCTTGGGGTGGGAGCACTCCTTGGACTCCTCAACGGCCTCATCACGGTGAAGACGAAGATGCCCTCCTTTATCACCACTTTGGGAACCATGATGTTCTGGCGAGGGGTGCTCTATATCTGGTCCAAGATGATGCCTGCAGGCATCCGTAATCTTGTCCCTTCTGGGTCCCTCTTTGAACGCACCTTTGCCGGAACGGTGGGGTCCTTTTTCCCGGTCCAGGCGCTGTGGTTTGCGCTTTTTGCTGTTATCCTCGGCATTCTCCTCCACTACCACCGCTTCGGGAACTGGATTTACGCTACCGGAGACAACCGGGATGCCGCCCGGGCCATGGGGATCAACACGGACCTTGTGAAGACCGCCTGTTTCATGATTGTGGGGGTCCTCTGTGGGTTTTCTGCCTGCATGCAGGCCGTACGCATCGGTTCTTTCGCCGCCACCCAGGGTATCGGTTTTGAACTCCGGGCCATCGCTGCCTGTGTCGTGGGGGGTACATCACTCCGGGGTGGTGTGGGGAGCATGCCAGGGATTGTCCTCGGAGCCCTCACCATTCCCATCCTCGACAACGGCCTCATCCTCCTGCGTGTTCCGGTGTTCGGCATCAGTGCTTTCATCGGCATTGCCACCATCCTCTTTGTGGTGCTCAACAGTTACGTGGAACGGAAAACACGATAACAAGGGAGAGACGGATATGGAGAGACAGAATGGTGAACCCCTGGTGCGGATGGTGAACATCCACAAGTGGTTCGGCCGGGTGTACGCCCTCCGAGGAGTGGACTTTGAGGTCTACCGGGGAGAAACGGTGGGGCTCATCGGAGACAACGGTGCAGGGAAGTCCACGCTCATCAAAATCCTCTCCGGGTACCATCAAGCCGACCAGGGAGAGATTTACTTCGAAGGCCAGAAAGTGCGGATTTCTTCCCCCCGGGATGCCCGAAAACTTGGCATCGAAACGGTCTACCAGGAACAGGCTCTGGCGCCGAACCTGAGCATTGCCCGGAACATCTTCATGGGTCGAGAGCCAGTAAGACGCTGGGGTATCATCGACCGGAAGGTCATGAACGAAGAGAGTATGAAGGCCCTGGCAAATCTTGGTCTCCGGTTGCGCTCTCCAGACCTTCCTGTGGTTACGCTCTCCGGAGGCGAAAGGCAGGGTGTAGCCATCGCCCGGGCCCTTCACTTCAAGGCCAAACTTGTGATTCTGGACGAACCCACGGTGGCGCTCTCTGTGAAAGAGGTTGAAGAGGTTCTCGAGTTCGTCCGCCAGCTGCAGCGTGAGGGAATTTCGGTTATCTTCATCACCCACAACCTCTACCACGCCTATGACATCGCCGAGCGCTTTGTGGTCATGGCCCGGGGCAAGAAAATGGCCGATGTGAAGAAGAAAGACACTTCTCCCGAGGAACTCTCTCAGCTCGTCATCAAAAGTGCCTTTGCCGAATAACCACCGGAAAGGGGTCGTGGAAGGATGAATGACGGAAGAATGAGCCTTGGACGGAAATTGCTGCTTTCTCGTTCCTCAAGCGTTCTCATTGTGCTTGTGGTGCTGGTTCTCGGGTTTGCCATTCTCTCTCCTGAGCACCGCTTCGTGGACCCCGACAACCTCAAGGTCCTCCTCTCCCTGGGGTCAGAATTCAGTATCATCGCTCTGGGAGTGGGACTGCTCATGGTCTGCGGGGAGTTCGACCTCTCTGTTGGGTCCATCCTCGTCTTCTGTTCCTTTGTGTTTTTGCGGCTTTTTGAGGCTCAGGTTCCTCTCTTCTTCGTCGCCCTCACCACCATCCTCGTGGGCGCTGCTTTGGGAATCATCAACGGCCTCATCACCGTTCGCGCCCAGATACCCTCCTTCGTCACCACCCTCGGGACCATGATGATGTGGCGAGGACTGGCTTTGCTTTTCTCGGGTGGGGAACAAAAGGGTTGTGACGTTTCCACAGTTCCTTCCCGGTACTTCCTCCCCTTCTTCACGGGAAGAATTGGGGGCGTCTTCCCCGCTCAGGCATTCTGGTTCATCGTCTTTGCCGTTTTCCTCGGCATTCTCCTCCACTACCACCGCTTCGGGAACTGGATTTACGCTACCGGAGACAACCGGGATGCCGCCCGGGCCATGGGGATCAACACGGACCTTGTGAAGACGGTCTGTTTCATGATTGTGGGGGTCCTCTGTGGGTTTGTGGCCTGCGCTCAGATTGCCCGCACCGCCTGTTTCACCTCCCGGGCAGGAGAAGGCTGGGAGCTGAAAGCCGTGGCGGCCAGTGTCGTGGGAGGTACATCACTCCGGGGTGGTGTGGGGAGCATGGTGGGGATTTTCATCGGCGCTCTCACCATCTCGGTCATCGAGAACGGGCTTGTGGTGATGCGCATCCCGTACTTCTGGACCTACGTGGTCTTTGGGCTCGTGATACTCTTCTCGGTGCTCTCCAGCATGTACATAGAGAAGAAGCAGCGCGAAGCCCATCGATAACTGGAAAAACCCGGGGGCCTGGACATGTCGCGGAAACGGGCCATTGTCTACCTCCTTGCCGCTGCCCTGTTCTGGAGTCTCGGTGGCCTTCTCATCAAACTCGTAACCTGGAATCCCGTGGCGATTGCCGGAGTCCGGAGTGCCATCGCCTGTGGATTTCTCCTGTGCTTTTTTCGCCCCCGCCTCCGCCTCACCCGTCTTGAGGTTCTTGGGGGCCTTGCTTACGCGGCAACGGTGGTGCTCTTTGTTCTTGCCAACAAACTCACTACCGCTGCCAATGCTATCCTTCTCCAGTACGGCGCTCCTGTGTATGTTGCCCTCCTCAGCCAGTGGCTCCTTGGCGAGGTTCCCTCTCGCTTTGACTGGTTCTCTGTGGTCCTTGTAGTTTGCGGAATGGTGCTCTTTTTCCTTGACCAATTGAGCCCGGGGAACATGCTCGGGAACTTCGTGGCCATCGGCAGCGGCGTTGCCTTTGCCCTCCTCATCGTCACCTTGCGGATGCAAAAAGACGCTGAACCCTTGCAGTCGGTGTTCGTAGGCAACCTCTTTGCCGCTCTGGCGGGCCTCCCTTTCTGCTTTGGCCCTCTCCCCGGTGGACGGAGCCTTACAGGACTTGTGCTCCTCGGAACAGTGCAAATCGGGCTTTCTTATCTTCTCTACGCTCAGGCCATACGGAAAGTCAGGGCTCTTGAGGCCAGCTTAATCCCGATGATCGAGCCGGTTCTCAACCCCCTCTGGGTCTTCCTTGCCTTTGGAGAGTCTCCAGGACGTTTCGCCTTGCTCGGAGGCGGCGTGATTCTCTTCGCTGTTTTCCTTCGGTACTTCTTTGAGGACACACAGACCGTCATTCCTCAAGGAGGGCAACCCGGTTCTCCTCAAGGAGATTCGTCCCCCAGATGACGCAGCTACTTCTGCTTTTCATCACCCCCAGAGGGTTGCCAGCAACCCGGTTCCCTGCAAAAATGCCCTCCGCCTCTTTCAGGAAACACACCCCACCAACCGTGTGCTCCAGCACCTCGTTCCCCTCAAAAAGGAGGAGCGACCCGCAGGTAACCCCCCAGGCATTCCGGATAAAGCGGGAGTTCCGGACCACCGCAGCGGTACCACGCCGGAGAAGAATCCCCTCTCCCCCGTTCTCAAGAAAGAGCGAGTTCTCAACTTCTACTCGGGACCCGCTCTCAACGAGAATTCCTGCTGCCTCGTTCCTCAGAAAAACACAGCGGCGAAAGACACACGAGGCGTCCTTTGCCACCACGACACCATTCCCCATCCAGCTCAGCTTTTCCCGCACACCTCCCTGAAAGAGGCATTCCTCAAACACTACCCGGCCCTGCAGGACCACCACCACGTTGCCTTTGTGCCGGCCCCGAAGCGAAAAGGCCACACCCCGGATTCTTCCCTCTCCTCTTCCCTCAACCCGGACTACCTCCCCATCCCGGAAAAGCACCGTCCCCTTCATCCCCAAAAGGAAAAAAGGAGGCGCAAGAACCACCCGGCTCTGCAACACGTAGTTCCCTGGATGGAACACCACGAAACCACCGGGGGGGACAAGTGACTCCTCGGGAAAAACAGGCTGGAAATCCCGAAAGGACAGCACCCCTTCCTCCTCAGGAGAAGGCCTTCCCTCCCCCCGGAAAGCAGCGAGAAGCCCAACAAGACCATCCTTAGGGGTGTCTTCAGCAACCATCTTCCTCAACCCTCAGGGCGAAATCCCCAAAGACCAAAAGGAGGTTTCGTCTGAGAAGAACACATTCTCCCGGCTCGACTTTCCGGCACTCCCCACAGGGTGAAACCGCCTGCCAGTGACCCGTTCCTGAAAAAACGTACCCTTCACCCTCCTTCCACCGGACTTCCCCAAGGATTTCGTCCTCCCTCTGGCCGTGGAGCATTTTGGCCACCAGGTTAAACCGGTGCCCGAGGACAATTTTCCGCTTTGCCGCGACCAGAACCCCCTGACCTTTCCTTTCGAGGACACTGCACACCACCGGATGGGGAGGGCGCACAACTTCCCCACAGAAAGGGCAGCGGCGAAGGGGAAGGGGCATCCAGTACGGATACGGGAAGTACTGGGCGCACCTCAAGCACCGCCAGAGCTCGAAAAAGGCGAAAAAGAGTGTTCGTTCCCATTCCCGCGCCAGGGGACGCTGCTCAGGAGAACGAAGGCCTTCGAGAAAACTCCGCTCAATGAGCTCCTGAAGGTGGGGAGGGAGCATGCGGTAACTGAGTGTGCCTCGGCGGAAAAGTGGTATCCCCAGGCGTTCGGGACGATTCCGGAAATCCAGGGGATGCTCGCTGAAGAGTGCCATTTTCCCCCACCCGAGCCGTTCGTCCTCTTCCGGATCCTCGGCATAGCACACGAGAGGCTGCAGGGGATTTCGGAAAAGGAGCGTGTGGAAGACGAGGATTGCGAGGCTGTGCCGGTCGGTCCTTTGATTTGGGGTTTCCCTGCCCATGACCACTTCCGGAGCCATGAAAGGCATCATTCCCGCGACCTGAGGAGGGAGAAACCCCGGAACCACAAGGCCGTCAAGGTCAATGAGCACCGCAAGACCCTTGCGGATATCCACCAGGAAGTTGCCAAAATGGAGATCGGCATGGGCACATCCCTTCCCGTGGAGCGCCGCTACGGTTCGGGCAATGCTGTGGGCCACCTGGAGGTAGTTGAGCCAGTTTGCCCCTTCTTCCACTGCCCTCTTGAATTCCCGGGGACTGAAGATGTAATCGACGAGCTCTCGAAAAGGGGGGCGGGGGATTCGTTTCGTCACCACTCCAATCCTCCGCCACCCGTCAATTTCTCGCACCAGCGCCACAGGCCAGCAAAGAAAACTGGCCTCTTCCCCCAGGTTCTTGCCTAAGGCGAGGACTCGCCGGAGGAGTTCCTCCTTTTCAGGAGGAAGAGTTCTGTCGTGGTACACCTTCACCACGAAGTTCCCGCAGCGGCTGAAGTAAACCTCTCCTTCACCACCCACAAAAACTGGACCCTCGACCTCAAGACGCTTCGGCACAAACGGAAAAGGAGAAATGGTTGTGACCCTCATCGGTACACCACAACAAGCGTTCGATCGTCAAAACTGCCAGGAAGTGTGTACGTTCCCAGCCAGAAAACGAGGCGCCGTGCCGCCATCTCGCGATTTGAGGTCGCACGAATCTCCCGAAGAATATCCAGGGCAAAACGATCAGTGATGTCCTCCGGAGGCCCGTAGAGACAGTCATCAGCAAGACCATCGGTCATAAGCATGAAGGCTGAAAGGTAGTCCCTCCGGAAATCAAAAGTTCCGGCACGGCAGAAGTCCTGCCAGTCGGGCTGGGTCAGCACCTCTACCTCACCCGTATCGCGCCCTTCCTGAACGCTCAGGAGCACACTCTTCCCGTCCTTTCGAACACCAAGAAGTGCCCCATCCCCAATGTGGAAGAATGCCCCCTTTTCCTCCACCACGTGGAAAAGGCAGCAAAGCAATGTTGTGGCGAAATCCTGCGGGTCTTTCCCCTCCCGCTGGGCTAAGTCCTGGAGCATCCGGTGCGTGTACTCACCGGCTTCAAAAAGGTATTCTTGAACGGTCTCCCAGGGAGGGATTTCCCCCTTCTCCACTTCCCCTTCCTGGAAAAAGCTGAGCACCCCCACCTCGTGCCATCCCGCCAGGGAAAGGGAGGCGGAGTCTTTCTCGAAGGTTCTCCTCGTCTCAGAGACACGACGGACCTTCCTCGTACAGCTATAGGGGAGGTGAAAGAGCACCCGGTCGGTGAAGGCACTCACCGCCAGCGCCGACCCCCACACGCCCTTCGGGGCATTCCCGACTCCATCGGCCACTGCAGCGCAGAGCCAGTCACCTTTCGACCGAACGAGGAGACTGTCTTCCCGACCCCTGCGTTCCCGGGAATGCAACCTCCCCACAGCACTGCCGCCAACGAAACTGTACCGCCCGAGGGCTCCGAAGATGGCAATCCAGTCCGGATGGGTGTTGAAAGACGAAAGCACCCGATCGCCAACGATGAACCCCTGGGGAATGTTCGCACACCTCCCTACGGGATGTACTGCAGAACATCCGGAGGCATGGGTATGGGCATGGGTGAGCCCTCACCCTGACCCTGGGGTCGCGAGAGAGTCTTGCTCACGGTGCGCACAGTTTGAGACACCCAGCGGAAAAAGGCGGAAAACGATGCGGCGTCGGAGTCCATCTTAAAGCTCGGTCCAATGGCAATTTCCCGAAGCGTGGTCTCATCGATGTCCGGACCACAGCCCACGGTAATCACGTTGAGCACCTTACGCTCCCTCCGCTTTAGCAGTTCTTCCCGTGGGGTTCGCCAGTCGTCGGTGGGTTTCCCATCGGTGAGGATGAAGACGAGAGGCTTCCAGTCACCCCTTTCCCCTCCCGGAACGGCCTTCTTCACATCCCGGTCGAGGGACTCGATGAGTAGCTGAAGTGCCTGCCCAAGGGGGGTGTATCCTCCCGCCTCAAGGGGAGGGAGGGTCAGCTGGTCAATGGGCACAAGCCCCCGGGTGAGGTTTTCGACTTCTTTTCCGAAGGTAATGACCGAAACCCAGACCGTTTCTCGGGCGAAAGTGTCGTTCTCCACCTCTCGCTTGAACAATGCCACTCCTTCCTGGAGGGCCTGAATGGGTGCCCCCGCCATGCTCCCTGAAGTGTCAAGGAGCAGGTACACCGGTAAACGACGCAGACCCTGGCTCAGCGCCACATCCATCTCTATGCGTTCTTCCATACGTCTCACCTCCCGCAGAAGAACATGAAGAATCATGCCATTTTTCCCAGCACCCTCCGCACAAGGGGAACACCAACAAGAATCGCTCCGTGGGGACACACCTCCTGACACACAAAACAGCGAATGCACCGGGCGTACTCTATGGAAGGGAGGCGAATGCTTTCGCTCCAGCGTAGGGCCTTAGGATGCACGGGGCAAACCTCGGTACACACTCCACAGCCTTTGCAGAGCTTTCGCCGGATGACCGGATAGGGAAGGAGGAAACGTCGCACAAGGGGGAGAAACAGTTTCCTCGAGGGAGACACCTGGGGCAACCGCAGGACCTCAAAATCTCTTTGCTCAAAACGTTCAGGGTCATCCCCCCAGAGCACAATGGCCTCCCTTCGCCATGTTCCCAGACCAAGGCGCTCACCCTCAGAACAGGTGGGCACAAGGGCAGGATCAAGGTGAATCAACCGTGCCAGGGTGGCATCGAGGGCCACAGGATCCCGGGAAAAGGCCAGAAGCCCCATGAAACGTGGTTTTCCGTTTCGGGGACCGTTACCCTCCATTGCCACCACCGCATCCATAACAAAGAAGGCCGGACGGAGGAGGCGGTTGAGATCCACAAGCATTCGGGAAAAGAGGATAGCATCAGGAATGCGAAAGTGGTACTCTCCTTTCCGTATCCCCGGAACGCACCCAAGCTGGTTCTTCACCGCCCCCGTGACCCTGGTAAGCCCATGGGTCTTCCACTTTGGAAGGCTCACAAGGGCATCGTACTCCCTGACTCCTCTGGCAATGGTGAACTTCCTGTGCTGTACACCCTCCGGGAAATCCACCTCCACCCCGTGGGTAAAATCAGCAAAATCCACGCCCAGAGCCCGGGCCACCTCGAGGATGCCGGCTTTTTTCGCTGCACTCTCAGGTGACCCGAAGGCAGGGGAGTCCCCGAATCCCACCCGGTACCCTGCTTCCAGGAACACCTTTGCCACCGCCCGGAACACCGCAGGATGGGTGGTCACAGCCCGCTCTGGAACCTCACCCACAAGGAGATTGGGTTTGAGGAGCACACTCTTTACCCCAGGGCACAGCGCCTCCGGTCCCCCAAAAAGGGCAAAACCCCGGCGAACGGCTCTCTCCACTTCCTCCTCATCGTAACCCGAGCAGAACACCAGGGCAACAGGAGACAACATCGCTTGCAGGCCCCCTCAGGGTACGGTACAATACCGAAAAATCAGCGCCAGGGGGAGGTTGTTCAATGCGCGAGAAAGTTCGCCATCTTGCCTTCACGGGTATCTTCATCGCCATGAGCGTGGTGCTCACCCGATTCGCTAGCCTCCGCATCGCCATCGGTGGCATTGAAGGCATACGAATTGGTTTCGGAACCCTTCCCATCATCCTCAGCGGTATGCTCCTTGGACCCATCTCCGGTGCTCTTACAGGAGCCCTCGCGGACATCATTGGCTTTGTCCTCAGCCCCATGGGGCCGTATTTCCCCCACTTCACCCTGACTTCAAGCCTCTACGGAGTGGTTCCGGGCATTGTATCGCTTCTTCCCTTTCACTCAAAGACCCTTCGGACGTTCTGTGCCGTGGCCATTCCCCAGGTGGGCGTAGGGCTCTTCCTCACCCCCTACTTCCTCCACACCCTCTTCGACATGCCCTGGAAGATTCTCCTTGTCCCTCGCCTTGTGAGCGTACCGCTCAACACCATTGCCTTTACTGCACTCATCCTTAGCCTCTTTCGGGTACCGGCGTTTGCCGCTTTCGGTGAACGGTAGGGTTCAAAGACGTTCGCAGAACTCCCGGAAACGCCGCGCCGCCACTTCGAGGTCTTCTCTCCCTGAAAAGATGCTCGAAGTCCCGGCCACGAACACATTGGCCCCGGCTCTCTTGAGCCGGGGTACGGTCTCTTCACTGATCCCCCCGTCGACGGCAATATCAACGGCAACACCAAGCTCAAGGCTCATCTTCCTGATGGCTTCCACCTTGGTCACGACCTCAGGGACAAACCTCTGCCCCACAAAACCCGGATCCACAGTCATGCAGAGGACGAGATCAAGGTAGGGGAGGAGGTAGCGCAAAAACTCCGGGCTTGTGGAGGGATTCAGGGCAATACCCACCTTCTTGCCGAGCCTTTTCACCGCGTCGACCAGGTGGTGCAGTCGCGGGTTTCCCTCAGCATGAAAGGTGATACTGTCGGCCCCAAGCTGAGCAAAGAGCGAGAAATGTGCCTCGGGGTTCACCACCATGAGGTGGACATCAAAAAGGAGCGAGGTCTGGGGACGGAGCTTCTTCAAGAGGTTGGTCCCGATGGCAAAATTGGGCACGAACACCCCGTCCATGACGTCGATGTGGAGCATCTCAATTCCGGCTCGCTCAAGTTTCCGGACATCCTCAAGGAGGGCGAGGTAGTTCGCACAGTCCAGAGATGCCGAAATCTTCGTCTTCACGGGACAAGCACCACCTTTACGTACGACAGGCGTCGTTCCCGCATCCCTAAAAGAAAAGCCGGCGCTTCCTCAAGACGAATACGGTGTGAGATCAACGGGGCAAAGGATACCCGTCCCCCAGCAGCAAGATCGAGAACCTTTTTCCAGTCGGAATCAAGGAAGGTGAAACTCGAGTTCCAGCTCCCAAAGACCGTGAGTTCCTTCCGGAGGATGTGCCCGAAATCCGCTGGCTGAAGGGTGAGCTCTCTCTCCTGGTTCCCCAAAAGTAGCACCTTTCCCTTCTTGCGCACAAGCTTCAGGGCGTCCACCAGGGCTCTGGCGCTGCCTGAAGCCTCAACCACAAGGTCGATGCCTTCAGGCTCTGCGGGGAAAAAGGAAGGGAAAAGCGTCACGTCAAAACCCAGACTCCTTGCTATGGCGAATTTGTGCTCGTCCACATCGTACCCGATGAGTCGTCGAACTCCCGCAAGCTTCAGCCACATTCCAAGAAGCAGCCCCACCGGTCCAAGACCGAACACGGCTGCGCTTTCCCCTATGATCTCACCCACACGCCGAACGGCATGGAACGCCACCGCCGCAGGCTCGGTGAGGGCACCTTCCTCAAAGGAAAGGTTCCCCGGAAGGGGGAGGAGATTGGCCACAGGCACCACGACGTACTCAGCAAACGCGCCGTTCTGACGAGAGCCAAGGTACCCGTAGTCTTCGCAGAGCTCATACCACCCCATTTCACAGTAGGGGCACTTCCGGCAGGGAAGGAGAGGGTACACCACCACCCGTTCTCCCACCCACCGCTCATCTTCTCTCCCTCCCACGGCCACGACCTCTCCTGAAAATTCGTGTCCTGGAATAAGGGGGTAGAAGTAGGCAATGTCCCCGAAAATCCGGGGGAGATCCGAACCACAGATGCCACAGGCCCGGACCCGGACAAGGGCTTCCCCGGGTCTCGGTTCGGGAAGTGGGACTTCGGCAAGGCGCAGGCGACCTCTACCCTCAAGAACCAGCGCCTTCATGACCCGGGTCATGGGTTGACCACAACCTTCAGCCCCTCGTGAGACTCGGCCACCCGGAAGGCCTCGTGGATGGCCTCAAGGGGGAAGCGGTGGGTGATGTACCAGGAAGGATGTACCATGCCTTTGGCCATCACCTGCAGAGCTTTCCTGTGATGGCGGGGAAGGCTCCCGTGGGTCCCGAGGACCATGCACTCCCGGTAGTGAATGAGGTTACTCGGAATGGAGATGTTCCGGGCATCCCTTGGCAATCCGCCGAAAAAGTTAATTCGCGCCCGGTGACGGGCAAGGCGTAATGCCATCTCCTGGGCATCGGGAGAGGCACAGGTGACCATCACCACATCTGCTCCCTCTCCCCCGGTCACCTCGAACACCTTCGCCTCAAGGTCCGGGTCATCGGCAAGGAAGTAGTGGTCGGCGCCGAATTTCTTCGCCATCTCCAAGCGTTTCAGAGAACGCTGGATAACGATGATATTCGTTGCCCCCATGAAGCGACCCATTTCAATCATCATGCACCCGATGGGACCGGCACCGATGATAAGGAGCGTGTCCCCCACACCGAGCTGACTCATCTCAAGGCCGTTGATGGCGCAGGCCAGGGGTTCGGCGAGGGAGGCCTCGTCGTACGAGAGGTTATCCGGTATCCGGTGGATTGCTCCCTGGACAACGGTCAGAGCGTTGAGGAGGATGTACTCGGCGAACCCCCCGGGGAACTGGTACCCGATGGCGTAGTTAGTGGCACAGTTCGTGCCCATCCCGTTCTGACACCAGTAGCAGGCTCCACAGGGAACATCGGCACCGATGGCCACCCGGTCCCCTACCCGGAATTTGGTCACCCCAGGACCAACGGCCACGACATCCCCGGCAATCTCATGCCCGATAATCTGGGGGAATTTCACCCGGGGATTTCCAAAGTGGAAAATGCGGATGTCCGAGCCACAGACAGAACACGCCCGAACACGAACGAGAACCTCTCCTTCCCCAGGAGAAGGATCAGGAAGTTCCATGATGCTGAGACGATCTAAGTCTTCCAAGACTGCGGCGCGCATGTTCCTTCATCCTTCTTGGGCCAGTCTGCCTATGTCCTTTCAATCCTCCCTGAAACCTCCGTGCCATTACTCAGAACATCGGAAACCGGACAGCGTTTCTTCACCTCATCAAGGAGCTGTTGCAGCTCCTCCTCAGAGAGTTTCCCGCTGACCTTCACCACAAAACGGATGGAGAGAAAGCCAGGGCGCACAACGTCGTACTGCCCCATGAACCCCCGGGGGTCGAGGTCGCCTTCTGCCTCGATGGCTATTCTCTCCACCGGAAGGTTCTTCTCCCGGGCTACCACCACCGTCACAATGCCCAGACACCCGACGAGCGCAGCAAGGATGCCTTCAACAGGATTGGGCGCCGAATCCTTCCCCCCCAGGGAAGGGGGCTCGTCAAAGCTTAGAGAGAAATTCCTAACCCTTGTGTCAATACGCAAACCCTCGACCCACTCACCCGATGCCTTGAAGGTCAGAACGCCCATAGCATATTCCTCCTCTCTATGATCGAGGCATGCAGAGAATTTCCCGGACTTTCAAGTCAAAAAAAGAGTTCTGGTGACACGGACGCAGGAGCAAAGCTGTATCCGCCCCCTTTCCACTCCCTCCCAGGGCAATAACATCCTGAGTTGTGGGGACTGCCCCCGCATCGGCGGCCATGATGGCTACCTCAACCGCAACCTTAAACCCCTCTGAAATCCGCCGGAAACTCTCGGCAATGACCTCGGGGATACTCAAACCCCCAAAACGCTGGCGAAACGACCGGGAAATGCCGCTCAATGCATGAGATCCCTGCACCACGGTCATCCCCATGGACTCAAGAAGGGCCCGGCGCTCAGGAGAGAGGGAAACCTCGTCCCCTCCAGAAAACCCGGCATGGTATGTGCACACTACAATCTTCCCCTGGTACCCTTCCTGACGCGCCTTCTCTCCAAGACGAAGGGCGGTTTCCCCGGAACTCGAAGCCACCACAAGGTAGGCGATGTTGCCTTCTTTCGCTCTCTTTACAGCGCACTCCAGGGTTTTCTCCGTATTTTGAGGGCCCGGAGCCTCAAAGTACCAGATGGTCCGCTCCTCCATCCTCCTCCCTCCTCACTGGTGGAGTTCGAGCATTTCTCCGGTCTCCATGTAGTAGATACGTTCGGTGATGTTCGTGATATGGTCGCCGATGCGCTCGAGGTAGCGGGCAATCATGAGAATCCAGATGGCCTGGCGAGCCACCTTAGGATCGGCTTCAATACTCTGCACCACGTCCTCATGAATAGCCCGGTACAGGGCATCCACCTGGGCATCGGCGTCGACCACTTTCTGGACGATGCCCAGATCCCGGCGGAGAAAGGCAGTAATGGTCTCCTCGAGCATATGGATGACAATTTCCGCCATTTTGGGAACTTCGGCGAAGGGCCGAAAGATGGGGTTCTCTGCAAGACGGATGCTGAACTTGGCGATGTCGATGGAGTAGTCTCCGATGCGTTCCACATCGGTGATAATCTTCAAAATAGCGGCAATCACCCGCAGGTCTTTTGCCACCGGCTGCTGCAGGGCAATCATGCGCAGGCACTTCTCTTCGATTTTGAAGTTGTAATCGTCCACCACATCATCGAGGGCGATGACCTCTCTTGCCTTCTCAACATCTCGCTCCTTCAGGGACTCCACCGCCATCTGGAGCATCTTCTCTGCCGCATGGGTCATGCCCACCAGGTCTTCCTGGAGCTCGGTGAGCTGCCGCACAAAGTGCTCTCGCAGAATCTGCATACCCAACCTCCCAGAGATTTGCCACTATTAAATCAAATATCAAGGAGTTTCGCTACCCTCTTCTCAAGGTCACAGAGGGCAACCGTTGGCCTCCCGCTCAAAAGACCACACACCTCTCCGGGATTCACAAGGATTGTTTTCCCCTCCTCTTTGATGATCGCCTCGTGGGTGTGACCGTACACCACGAGGTCATAGTGACCGCTTGCAAAGGCGAGTTTTGCTGGCTGGTAGAAGTGGGAAACGAAAATCCGAAAACCCCGTTCTTCGAGTTCCAGGAAGGGGGCCTTGATCCGCCCTTCAGACTTCTGGAAAATCCCCAGGATCTCCCCGTCGTTGTTGCCCAGCACCCCAAACCAGGGGATGGTGAGTTCCGCAAGGACCGCCACCGAAAACGGTGCCACGTAGTCTCCGGCATGAATGACAAGCTCGGCACCTTCCTCCTGCAGGACCTTCAGGGCCCTCCGGAGCTCAGTCAGATGGTCGTGACTGTCGGAAAGCACCCCTACCCGCACCCGCTCCACCTCCTCAGAACTTCTCCCAGTGGAGAACCTCTCGCAGTTCCCGCTTGAACGTGTGACCCTTTGGTACTTCAGCCGGATACCCTATGGCCACAAGGCTCACCAGGCGGTACCCTTCCGGAACCCCCAGAAGGCGGCGCACTTCCTCCGCATAGGGTTTTTTGTCCCCTGCCACCCAGCAGGACCCCAAACCCAGTGCCCAGGCGGCAAGGAGGATGTTCTCTGTGGCTGCACACCCATCCTCAAGGTAGTACTTGGTCTCCCTGCAGAACACCGCAACAAGAACCGGAGCCTCGCGGATGAATTTCCCGTAATCGGTGAGTCTGGCAACTTCCTCGCGCTTTTTCTGGTCCGTCACCACCACGAACTCCCAAGGCTGGAGATTGTTCGCCGAAGGAGCAAGCCGGGCACAGTCGATAATGGCTTCGATTTTCTCCCGCTCCACCGTCTGCGGAGCGAAGCGCCGGATGGAACGGCGAGTCCTCAATGCTTCCAGAGCATCCATCCCTTTCCCTCCTCTCCTCCAAGGAGTTTCAGCTGCTCATACATCCGTTTCTTCTCCGAGACGCTGACCCGCATCCGTTCCACAATCTGGGAGAAGAAGCCAATGGTCGTATCGTAAACCCTGCGGTCCACGGGGAAGGGAGTACCGTCCTTGCCTCCATGGGCAAAGGAAAAGCTCACCGGGTCGGTGTAGCTCGGGGGCGTTCCGAGAACCACCTCTGCAGTGAGCGCCAGCGCCCTCAGGGTCTTGGGCCCAACACCCCGGGAGGCCAGAACCTCGAGAAAACTCCCCGGCTTCTTTTCACAAAGGAGTGCCAGGGTCCTCTCCATCCGGGAAAGGTCGAAATCCTCCTCCCGGATGTGATGGCGGCGGGGAAGAGCAAGATGCCGGAGCGCACCAGAGACGGTTTTCCGGACGGCAGAAAAGCCTTCCCCAAGCATCGCCACGATACCCTCCTGACAGGGCTTGCTCTCCCGGGCCACAAGGTTCAGGACCTCCACCTCCCGAATGCCACAGATTCCCGCATGGGGCTCGCAGGTGAAATCCTCCACGCGCTCCCCCAGCCAGTGGTACCTCCGGGCAAAGCGGGTATCGGGATTCATCCCCTGCTGGACCACGGACCACTTCCCTGAAGCGGTGAAGAAAAACACGTGGTGGTAGAGGGTGTACCCATCCTGCAGGGCAGTGTTATCGATTTTGGCACTGAGCCTGCTGTAGGTGACGAACTCTTCCCCAAAAGAAAGTGCATCCTTTTCGGCATGGTGCAGGATTTCTTCAGGGGTTTTCCTCGAAGTTCCTCCCTTTCCCCCACAGATGTAAAGCCCCAGGTCTTTCTCCTTTCCTCGGACGGCCTCCTTCAGTGCTCCGCAGAGGGTCGTGGTGAGGCCACTTGAGTGCCAGTCAAACCCAAGAAGACACCCCAGGGACTGGAAGAACACCGGGTCGGCAATGCGACGGAGGAATTCCTCGGGTCCAAAAAGCGCAACGATAGCCTCAATGATGCACCCGCCAAGCCTTTTCATTCGCTCAAAGAGCCACGGAGGGCACTGCCCCCCATGGAGTGGCAGGTCAGCGAAACCACTTCGCTTCATGCTCGCCTCACATCACAGCTTGTACCCGAACTTCCTGAGGAGGACCTTCCGCGCCGCAATGTCCCCTTCGGTCTCCACTCCCTTGGTCTTCAGCCCGTCCACCACCCCGAGGACCCCTCTCCCCTGCTCTGTTTCCACAAGGATGACCTGAATGGGATTGGCGCTGGCGCAGAAAATGCGACACACCTCAGGGACCATTTTCACGGCATTGAGCACATTAATAGGATACCCCTCTTTCAGAAAAATCACAAACACATGTCCCGCCGAAAGTAGTAAGGCGTTTTTCTTCGCAAGCTCCACGAGCTCCTCATCATTCCCACTGTACCGCACAAGACAGGGCCCAGAAGATTCACAAAAGGCAATACCGAACTTAAGGTGTGGAGAAGAAGTCGCAAGGACCTCGTGGAGGTCTTCGACGGTTTTGATAAAGTGCGCCTGCCCGAGAATCACGTTGTACCCTTCAGGGTTTTCAAGGGCCACAAGCTTCAGTTCCACTTTCTATCCCTCCTCACAAAGATTTTCCGAATCTCAAAGGCCAGGAAGGACAAAAGAGAAAAGCCCAGGGCGAACATCCACTGCCAGAACGTCAAGAAATGCGTGTCGAAAATTCCCCGGAGGAAAGGGACAAAGACGGTGAGCAACACCACGCCGAGGGAAATCCCGCAGGCTTCGAGCAAAAAAAGATTGGTTCTCGGGTCAACCTTCCAGGCGTTCAGGCGCTCCGAGCGAAAGCTGTACGCTCGCCAGAGCTCCCCAAGGGAAAGCGTGACAAAAGCGATGGTCCTTGCGGTGTGAAGCTCCCAAAGACGCAAACCCAGGACAAAAGCGACCACAACCGCCAGGGTGATGAAAGCCGCTCCGAAGAGGATGGTCCGCAAGTACAGGGGGGTCAGAATGCCTTCCCTGGGATGGCGAGGTGGACGGGTCATGAGGTCGGGCTCGGGGACCTCAACCCCCAGGGCCAGGGCAGGGAGCCCATCGGTGACGAGGTTCACAAGGAGAATCTGCACCGGCACAAGCGGTCGGGAAAGCCCAAGGAGAATCGGGATGAAGACTACTCCAATTTCTCCGAGATTGCAGGAGAGGAGGTACACCACAAACTTCCGGATGTTATCGAAAATCGTCCTCCCCTCCTTCACCGCCCGCACAATGGTGGCGAAATTGTCGTCAGCAAGCACCATATCGGCGACTTCTTTAGCTACGTCCGTTCCGGTGATGCCCATGGCGATGCCGATATCGGCTTTCTTGAGGGCCGGGGCATCGTTCACCCCGTCTCCTGTCACGGCCACAACTTCGCCATTCTCCTGCAAAGCTTCAACAATGCGAAGCTTCTGTTCCGGCCAGACCCGAGCGAAGACCTTGGTTTTTGTGATGCGCTCCCGCAATTCCTCGTGGGAAAGGTACTCGAGTTCCTGTCCTGTGAGGACCTCATCCCCAGGACCAAGCAGACCAAGTTCCCGGGCAATGGCCGAAGCCGTGAGTGCGCTGTCGCCGGTAATCATGATGGTCCTGATTCCTGCTCTCTTTGCTTCGGCAAGCGCTCCGTACACCTCCTTCCGCGGAGGATCCATCATCCCCATAAGCCCCACGAACACCAGGCCCTCTTCCCTTCCTTCGTCGAGCTTCTCATCAGGGAGCTCACGGAAAGCAAAAGCCAGAACCCTCAGAGCCTCTCCCGCCATGGATTCAAGTTCTGCAACGACCCTTCTCCGCTCCTCTTCTCCGAGAGGAAAAGTACTCCCATCAGCCTCATACCGGGAACACCGCTCAAGGAGTATCTCAGGAGCCCCCTTGACGAAAAGGAGGTACCGCCCGTCAAAAAGGTGGAGCGTGGCCATCCGCTTCCGGGTAGAATCAAAGGGAATCTCATCACAACGAGGGTGGCGCATCCGGAGTTCCTGCCAGGGAAAGCCCTGGTGCTTCGCATACTCAAGAAGAGCAACCTCCGTAGGGTCGCCGGAGGAAGACCCTTCCCCCAGGAACGCATCGTTGCAGAGCGTGGCAATCGTCAAAAGCCACCTAAGATCCTGGCCAAAGGTCCACACCTTTCGAACCACCATCCGGTTCTCGGTGAGCGTCCCGGTTTTGTCTGTACAGATGTACGTGGTGCATCCCAGGGTCTCAACGGCAGGAAGTTTCCGCACAATCGCGTGGTGCCTGCTCATCCGGAAAACCCCAAGGGCCAGTACCACCGTTACCACCGCAGGGAGTCCCTCCGGAATCGCTGCCACCGCAAGGCTCACCGCAGTCATGAACATCTCAAAGGGCGGCTCTCCCCGCAACTCCCCAAGAAGGAACACCAGAGCACAGATACCGATGGTCAGAAGCCCAAGGAGTTTCCCCAACCCGGCAAGACGCTTCTGTAGGGGGGTAACAGTCTCTTCCTCTTCCTCAAGAAGAGCGGCAATCTTCCCGATTTCCCGTGCCATACCCGTAGCCACCACAATGCCCTTCCCCCGCCCGTACGTGACGACCGTCCCGGAAAACGCCATATTCACCTGCTCAGGAAGCGGGGTATCCTCGGGGAGCACTTCGGTGGACTTCTCCACGGGAACGGACTCACCGGTGAGGCTGGCCTCGTCAATCCGGAGTGCTTTGGCTTCAAGAAGGCGGAGGTCTGCGGGAACAATATCGCCCTCGCGAAGCACAACAATGTCTCCAGGAACAAGAAGCTCCGTGCTCACTCGCTTTGGCACTCCCGAGCGTATGACCTCGCATTCCGGTACGCTCATTTTCTTGAGGGCTTCCAGGGCTTTCCCTGCCCGGTATTCCTGGAACACCCCGAGGCAGGCGTTGACGACAAGGATGGCCATAATAACCAGGGAATCCGTCACCTCACCCAGTACAAGGGAAATCACCGCTGCCCCAAGGAGGATGAGCACCAGGAAATCTCGGAACTGCTCAAAGAACATGGCCAGGATGCCCTTGCCTTTCTTTTGCAAAAGCACGTTGGGCCCGTACTGGAGCAGACGAGCCCTGGCCTCTTCTTCCGAAAGCCCCTGCACCGTATCCGTTCCAAGGGTTCTCGCCACTTCATCCCAGGAAAGGGCGTGCCACTTCATTCCCTCTTGAGCCATGGCAGAACCTCCTCAAGGATTCCTCCGAACCGCTGCACGAGACCCTTCTTCTTTTCCTCCTCTCCAGTGTCCTTCTTCCCCACAATCTCCTCGACGAATCCCTGTAAAGCGGCGTCAAAACCGATGTCGTACCCCTCTTTCTGACTCCTGTACCACTTGTAGTCCATGATGTAGGCAAAAATATCCGCAAGGCTTTTCCCCGGGAAAGCCTCCTCAAGTCCCTTCTCCACGATAGCCTGAACCGCCGGGGTGTACACACAGAGGAACCAGTTGAGCGCTGCCTCCTTGAGGGGAACCTTTCGTCCCAAAAAGAGCTCCATGCGCTGGGCATAGTCCCTGATGTAGTTGAGGAACGAGTCGTAGTGCCGGGGTTCGCTGGCATCGATTCCCTTGAGACCCGTGAGATTTTCAAATTCCGTCCGCTTTGCCCGAAGGGTCTTACTCTCCCGGCGCTCTGACGGGAAAAATTCAATCACCTCGGCGTCGATGAATTCCATACCAAGCTCCTTCGCCACTGCCACCCGGTGGTTCCCATCAAGGACGTAGTACTCATCCCCAACCTTGTACACAATAATTGGCGGAAGGATTTCTCCCCGTTCCATGGCCCGCCGGATCCGGTAGTAACGGACATCGGGGTTTCGCAGGCGGAATCCTGGAAGAAGGTCGGCAGCCCGTCCCACGCTCCCCACGATACGGTCCACGGGGATGGGATGCACACCCCGGTACACCCGAGAAGAGAGATTGAGCTTTTTCGAAATTGCTCCAAACGCTTTAATCGGCTGGCTACTCCTTTTTGCCAGAGGCACCGCCCTCAGCTCCCTACTCCACAAGCCAAGCCTCCGGGTTGAACGACCCAAAGAGGCCAAGGAAGACGTCAATTTTCCCCAGCACCAGCATAACCCCCAAGCTTATAAGGAGGATGCCGCTTACAAGTTCCACGATTCTTCCTCCTTTTTGTAGGCGGCGCAGCACGCCCGTCATCCATCCCCACCCCGCCCCAAGGAGCAGAAAGGGGAGGGCAAGGCCAAGAGCGTACACGAGGAGCAACGATCCTCCTTCCCATATTCGTCCGAGTGCAGAGACATAAAGGAGAATGGACCCGAGCACCGGACCCACACAGGGAGTCCAGCCCAGGCCAAAGGAGACCCCAAGGAGGAGACTCCGGAAAACCCCGAAAGACGTCTCAAGCCGAAGGCGCCGTTCTGCATAGAGCGCCCGAATCTTCACTACCCCCAGGACCTGAAGTCCAAAAAGGACAATGACGGCTCCCGCAATCCGGGTGAACCAGAGCCGGTAACGGAAAAACGCCCCTCCAAGCATGGACGCCCCAATACCCAAAAGCACAAACACGCCGACAAACCCCAGAACGAAGAACACCGTGTGGAAGAGGGTAGCACGGCGGTCACGTTCAAGCGCTTCCACACCCACAACGTACCCCAGGTACGCCGGGGCAATGGCCAGAACACAGGGCGAGAGAAAAGACAGAACACCAGCACCGAAACTCACCAGAACGTTCAGCTGGGACACCGAGCACCACTCCCCTGTTTTCAAGAATTATACCCTCTTTCCTTCAGGACACCAAATACTTCTCCATGCCTCTTGCGTATTCCTCCTCCTTCATGTATACTACATTTAGTGTTTGTGGCAAATAAAAAACCCTATATATTGGTGAGAAGCATGCGGTGTCCGTACTGTGGCGCAGATGATTCGAAAGTGATTGATTCCCGGGAGATTGAGGGAGGTACCGAGGTCCGCCGCCGCAGAGAATGTCCCACCTGCCACCGCCGTTTCACGACCTACGAGCGGTACGAGCGGAAACCCCTTCGGGTCATCAAGAAGAACGGGACGAGAGAGCTCTTCGACCGGAAGAAAATCCTCAACGGCCTTATGAAAGCCTGCGAAAAGCGGCCGGTGTCGTCTGAAGAGCTGGAGCGGATTGTGGACGACATCGAGCGGGAACTCCAGGAGGAGGGGTATGAGGAGGTTCCCTCTTCCCGAATTGGGGAGAAGGTGATGGAGAAACTCAAGGCTCTCGACCAGGTGGCGTATGTCCGTTTTGCCTCGGTATACCGGGAATTCCGGGACATCGACCAGTTCATGGAAATCGTGCTTTCCTTAAGCAGGGAACAGAATGCTTCAAAGGGGGAATCGGTATGACGGATATTGTGAACCTCCTAACGCCGCGAGAAGTCCGGAAAAGGGATGGACGTATCGTTCCCTTTGACCGGCAACGCATTGAGCGGGCCATCTACAAGGCCTTCCAGGCAGTGGGCGAGGAGAACGAGGCTACTCCACGAGAACTGAGCATCATCGTCACCCAGAAGCTCTTCGAAAAGTTCGGGCAGGATACGGTGGTGGACATTGAGACCATCCAGGACGTGGTGGAGGAGACTCTGATTGAGCACGGGTTCGCCAAAGTTGCCAAAGCGTACATCCTCTACCGCCGGAAGCGCCAGGAGGCCCGGGAAGCCCTGAAGGTCGTGGTCGATGTGGAGAAAATCGTCCAGGAATACCTTCTCAAGGCCGACTGGCGGACCCAGGAGAACTCCAACACCACCTACTCATATCCGGGGCTCGTGCTCCATGTCGCCGGATCGGTCATGGCCCACTATACCCTGAACCGCATCTACCCCGATGAAGTCCGGGAAGCCCACATGAACGGGGACATCCACATCCACGACCTTTCCTATGGTCTTGCCGGATACTGTGCCGGGTGGTCGCTTGAGGAGCTCATCCGGGAGGGTTTTGGCGGGGTCAAGGACAAGATTGCCGCCGGGCCGGCAAAACACCTCTCGGCCCTCACCGGGCAAATGGTGAACTTCCTGGGGACGATGCAGATGGAGTTTGCCGGAGCTCAGGCCTTCAACTCTGTGGACACCTACCTTGCACCCTTCGTGCGATATGACCGCCTCTCGTACCAGGCGGTAAAGCAGCTCATCCAGCAGATGGTCTTTGCCATGAATGTGCCGTCCCGCTGGGGGAGCCAGGCACCGTTCATCAACTTCTCCTTCGACTGGATTGTGCCCGAGGACATGAAGGATCGCCCAGTCATCATTGGCGGAGAAGAGCGGCCAGACCTCGGAACGTATGGGGACTACCAGAAAGAAATGGACATGATTAACAGGGCGTTCCTTGAGGTTATGCTTGAAGGCGACTACGAAGGAAGGGTCTTCTCCTTCCCCATTCCCACCTACAACATCACCCCCGACTTCCCCTGGGATTCGGAGAACGCGCGGCTTCTTTTTGAGCTCACCGCAAAGTACGGTGTCCCGTATTTCCAGAACTTCATCTCGAGTAACCTCCGTCCTGGAGATGTGCGCTCCATGTGCTGCCGTCTGCAGCTTGACTTAAGGACTCTGCGGAACCGTTGCGGGGGGCTCTTTGGTTCGGCAGACAAAACTGGATCTATTGGGGTCGTCACCATCAATCTCCCCCGTATTGGCTATCTCAGTAAAACCGAAGAGGAATTCTTCACCCGCCTCAAGCGGATGATGTACATTGCGAAAACGGCCCTCGAAATCAAACGCAAGGTCATCGAGCGGAACCTCAAAAATGGTCTTTTCCCGTACACCCGCCGGTACCTCGGCACATTCCGGAACCACTTCTCCACCATCGGCCTTGTGGGGATGAACGAGGCCTGTTTGAACTTCCTCGGAGTCTCCATCGCCCATCCGGAAGGCAAAGCCTTTGCGGTGAAAGTTCTTGAGTTCATGCGGGAGAAGCTCGCCGACTTCCAAGAAGAAACGGGTAACCTCTACAATCTTGAAGCCACTCCCGCCGAAAGCGCAAGTTACCGTCTGGCCCGGATTGACCGCCGGACCTTCCCCGACATCATCACCGCCGGGGAATCGGAGCCCTATTACACCAACAGCACTCATCTTCCGGTCGACTACACCGACGACCCCTTCGAAGCTTTAGAGCACCAGAAAGACCTCCAGGTCCTCTACACCGGTGGGACGGTCTTTCACACCTTCCTCCCTGAAATGCCCGACCCTGAAGCGGTGAAGAGATTTGTGCGGCGGGCTTTCGAGAACTACCCCATTCCGTACCTCACCATCACTCCCACCTTCTCGGTCTGCCCAAAGCACGGGTACCTCAAGGGGAAAGTCACCGTGTGCCCCAGATGCGGTGAGGAAACGGAAGTCTACTCCCGGGTTGTGGGGTACTACCGCCCGGTCCAGCGCTGGAACCGAGGGAAGCAGGAGGAGTTCACCGAGCGAAAAGAATACGTCCTGAGGTGACCGCGATGGTCTTCCGGGGGTGGCACAGGGTGAGTCACATCGAGTATCCAGGGAGAATCGCCACTGTGCTCTTCGTTGCCCGGTGCAATTTCTGCTGCCCTTTCTGCCACAACCCGGAGCTCGTCACCGAGAGCGAATCCCTCCCCCATATTGACGGGGAAGAGGTCCTCGAATACCTGAGAAAACGTCTGGGGCTCCTTGATGCGGTGTGCGTCACCGGCGGGGAGCCCCTCCTGTGGGCCCGGGAACTCAGGCCTTTCTTAGAAAGGGTCAAAGAACTCGGGTACCTCATCAAGGTTGACACCAACGGAAGTCTCTACGAAGAATTCCTGACCCTTGAGGACCTTGTGGATTTATGGGGTGTGGATTTCAAAGTGCCTTTTGCACGATACGACCTCGTGGGGGGAAGGGGGGAAGTAGTGGAGAGAGTGCTGCAGAGGGTCTTAAAGCGGAGGACCTGCGCAGAAATCCGGACGACCATTTATCCTCCCCTCCACGATCTTGTGACGCTCCTTGAGATGGCCAGATTCCTCAGAGAGGCCCCAGTCTGGTACTGGCAGAATTTCCACCGCGAGAAGACCCTTTCTCCCGAGGCGAAAGAAGTCGTTCCTTATCCCCCGTCACTTCTTGAAAAATGGCGGGACACCATCAACAGGGAGCTCCGGCGAGACCTCGTTACCCTTCGCCTGTAACTACCGCAAGGGAGGATGTCCCCAGGCGGTTGGCCCCCGCCCGCAGAAGCGCAAGGGCCTGAGCGCGGGTTTTGATGCCCCCTGCTGCCTTTACCCCAAGATACGGCCCCACCACCTGGCGGAAAAGGCGGACATCCTCTTCTGTTGCTCCTGAAGGTCCGAATCCTGTGGCAGTCTTCACGAAATGGGCCCGTGCGGCACAGGCGATGAGGCACCCGATGGCCTTTTCTTCTTCGGTGAGGTATCCTGCCTCAAGGACCACCTTGACCACGTGAGGGGACATCTCCTCAACCACGCCCCGGATGTCCTGGTACACCATCTTCCAGTCTCCTTCCCTGAGTGCCGCCAGGTTCACCACCATGTCGGCTTCTCTTGCTCCCTCCTGGAACGCCAGGCGAGCCTCCCGGGCCTTGATTTCGGGCTTATTCTGCCCCAGAGGAAACCCCACAGCTACCCCCACGAGGACCCCACTGCCCTCGAGGATTTCACTACACAGAGCGACATAGTAGGGATGCACAATCACGCTGAAAACCCCGTACTTTCTGGCCTTTTCACAGAGTTCCCGAACTTCCTGCCTGGTTGCCGTGGGCCGAAGAAGCGTCAGGTCGGTGTGCTGGGCAAGGAAACCCTGAAGGTCCTCTTCCCTTTCGGGGATGTTCTCCTTTTCCGGAAAGCGCGCCCGCAGAGGGATCTCCACCCCAAGGATGTCCTCAACCCTCCGACGAAGCTCGGGAATGCTGACCATCTTCCTCCTCCCTCCTCACTCCAGGTTGGCATGGCGTTCCATCATGAGGCGGTAGGCCTCCCCTTCCCTCTCCTCAACGAGGGCGAGGATGAGGGCATCGCAGAAGAGCCAGAGAGCATCCTCAAACCTCGTTCCCCCTCCTCCGGTGTAGAGCTGCCGGCTTTCACCTGCTTGTTCCGGGGAAAAGGCCACAGCGTGGTGGGCAATACGCTCAAGAGGCGTTCCCCTCCTTCCCAGAAAGGCCAGTACCTTGGCTCCAAGGTCTCGGGCTTTCTCGGCAAAAAGGAGCACCGAGGACGTCTTCCCTGAACCTGAAGCCACGATGAGAACATCGCCCTCCTGAATGGCGGGACAGGTCACCTCACCCACAATATACACCACGTACCCAAGGTGCATCAGGCGCATGGCAAACCCCTTGAGGACCAGGAAACTGCGTCCCCGTGCCCAGAAAAAGAGGCGCTTCTTTTGCCATTCTCTGAGGGCACAAAGGACCTGCTCTGCCTCGCTCTCCTCAAGGGTGGAAAGCAAGCTCTGGGCTTCCTGCAGGACCTCAGCGACTTTCTCTCGAATACTCATCAAGCATCCTCCTCATGGTCCTGGCTACCTCTTCAGGATGGGAACTCCGGGTAATTGCTGACCCCACGACGACCACCTCTGGATGGAAAAATGCAAGGATTCTGGGGAGGTTCCGGGGAGTGATACCCCCTGCCACAAGGAGCGGAAAATCCTGCCAGGGAAAAGAGGAAGACTCGACGTTCTGCCAGGCATATTCTTCCTCCCGGATCACATCGTGGGGAAGATGAAGGCCCACAAAGTCCGGTCGAAGCTCCCGCAGAAAGGTCGCTTTTTCCAGAACGTCCGAAGGCAGGTCAATGGTGTCTACCATCCACCGCTTCCCCCAGCGCCTCGCCGCCTTCCGTACGCCCTCAAGGGTAGGACGGGACGCTCCCCCAAGAACAGAAACAACGTCTGCACCGCACCGGAAAACCGCTTCAGCCTCTTCTTCTCCTGCATCCACAATCTTGGCATCCACAAAGAGGGGTACCCTGTCCCCCAGAAGGTCCCGGAGACGCTGGACGATCCGCAGACCACAGGCAAGAAGGAGTGTCGTCCCCACTTCAAGAATATCTGCACAGGGAGCAAGACGACGGGCAAGCTCAAGGGCTTCGTGCTCTTCCCAGAGATCCAGGGCAATCTGGAGCAGGGGCATACGCTGCTTTTACTCCTCCAGCATCCGGAAGACGAGACCACTCCACACCTTGGGGTAGAAATAGGTGGATTTTTGAGGCATCCGCTGGAATTTTGCCACGGCTTTCTCAACCTGCTCAATCGGTGTCGGGCGCATGACAAAGACGAGCTGGTACCTGTTCTCTTCCCGGGCGATGGCGAAAACGTCTTTGGTCCCCCGGAGGTAATCAACGAATTCACTTTCTCCCCGGCCCTCTTCGTTGAGACCCAGGATATCCCGAAAGACGAGTTCGTGAAGGATGGTGGTGTCAAGATGGCGATTCACGTTGTCCTCCCCCAGGCGTTCGTCCATAATCCGGGGGTCTTTCAGGGTGATCGTCCCCCACTGCTCGTTCTTCCGGTCGTAGACCCCAATGGTGTACGGAGGGGCCACTCGCAGGAACTTCTCCATCTGTTGCTCGTTGGGGAAAATCTTAACGTCGAAATAGGCCTCACATTTTTTGAAGAAATTGGCGAGACGCTCCTCTGGAAGGTCATGGACCAGCCGGTGTGTCGGAAGGATAAGGAGCCCCGGATTGTGAATGTTGACCAGAGTCATCATGGTGTAGTCCTCGGGAATCTCCTCAAGGGGGTCTCCCAAAGCCTCCCGCCGCTCCCTCCGGTACATGAGACAGGTTTCATACCGGTGATGTCCGTCAGCAATGATGAGGGTACGGGGATTGAGGACCTTCCGGATGGTGGCGATGGCCGAAGGATCAGAAAGCCGAAAGAGCCGGTGGGCCACTCCCTGGCGGTCGGTGAAGGCAAAAAGGAGCATTTCCTCTTTTTTGTGCTCCTCGCAGAGGGCATCCACCACCCTCTGGGGGTCGTTGTAGAGACAGAAGATGTGCTCGAGATTCGCCCGTGTTGCCCGCAAGAGCTCAAGGCGGTCCAGAGAGTACTTCGGCATGGTCCGCTCGTGAGGAAAAATGACCCTTTTTTCGAATTCCTCAAGGCGCACCAGAGCCACAACACCGGTACGGGTCCTGTGCCCAAAGGGATTGAGCTCAAACTCCTGCTCATAAATGTACAGGGAAGAAGCAGTGTCCTTCACAAACACCCCCTGGGCAACCCAGCAACGGAGTCGCTCAGCCACATTCCTGTAGCCGCTCTCGTCTTTTCCGAGGATGAGGTGCACGAAGTTGTACTCCTCTTCACCCAGGCGTTTCCTCTCCTTCTCCGAAATCACGTCATACGGAGGCGCCACAAGTCTTTCGATTCCCCGTTCCCTGGCAAGGGAAGGAGCGTAGAAATACCCCAAAAAGGGTTTGACCACTGCCATTGGTGAACCCCCCTACTGCAGGTTAACTCTCAAAAAGCAGTGCATCACAGAATGCATCTTCAAAGTCTCGACGAGCCGAAAGTTCAATGTAGTGAACCCGACGGGCAAGGCGTTCTACCTCGTCCCGAAAACGCAACGACACCAAGGCTTTCCTTGCCCCCAAAAGGGCTGCATTCCCCACGGAACGGGCCAGGGCCTTTTGGGGAATGAGCCCGAGAATTCGGGCACTCTCTGGCTTTATGAAACTCCCGAAGGCCCCCGCAAGGATGACCTCCTCAATGTCTTCCTTTTTCAGGTGAGCCTCTTTCAGCAGAATATCTCTTCCTGCCTTCATTGCCCCCAGGGCAAGCTGGAGGTTCTCGATGTCCTTCTCGGTGACGAAAATCAGAGGGTCACGGGATACGATAAACCTTCGTTCTCCCCGCTCCTCTTCAAAAAACGATGCCCACTCCGCCTGCCTGCGAAACCTCCCCGTTGAGGAAAGGAGACCAAAAGCAAGGAGACCGGCCATAAGGTCCAGAAGGCCTGTGCCGCAGATGCCTCGGGGCGGTACACCCCCGATGGTGGAGAAAGAGAGCCGCCCCTGCTCAAAGCGGAAGGCATGAATCGCACCTAAAGAGGCCCGCATCCCAAAACGTACTCCTGCCCCCTCAAAGGCCGGTCCTGCCGCTGTCCCGCAGGCAAAAACCTCTCCCCGGTGCACGAGTACCGTCTCTCCGTTGGTCCCAATATCGATGTAGAGGATTGTTCTCTCTGCTTCGTGAACCCTGAAGGCCCCAAGTCCTGCCAGAACGTCCCCTCCCACGTATCCTGCCACTGCAGGAAAGACGTACACCTGAGCCCCGGGGTGAACGGAGAGCGCAAGTTCCCCTGCCCGGAGGACATACCCTTCCCGGAGTACGGGGACAAAAGGTACCACGCCAATGCTCAGGGGAGAAAGACCGAGGAAAAGGTGCTCCATAACGGTGTTGCCACAAACCGAAACCGCCACAACATCTTTAGGGTCAAGACGAGCTTGCTGGCATACTACCCCCGCCAGGGCGTTCATCGTCTCCACCACATCCCTCTGCAGGGCCTCAAGATTTTCAAACCGTTCCTGAACGGCTCGGAGCCTCGAAATCACATCGGCGCCAAAGCGCACCTGTCGGTTGAGTGCCCCTTCCCAGGCCAGGACCCTCCCCGAGGCAAGGTCCAAAAGCTCACAGGCCACAGTGGTCGTCCCAAGGTCAAAGGCCAGCCCGAGGATTGTCTCTTTCGGAGGAGTCCGTACTGCAAAAACGGCCCTCTCGTCCCAGAGGACCTCGAAGGTTTCCTCATCCCTTTCCCCAAGTAGAGAAAGCCCAGACAGGGCCACCCGCTCAAAGGAGGAAAGAGATACCATCCCCTCGAGCTCTTCCTTGAGAGAGGTTGGGGAGTGGAGAGAGGGTTTGTGGAGCCTCAGGATTTTTCGGCGCACAGGAACATCATCTACAGAAAAGGTCTCGTTTCCCTCTTCAGGGGAACCGAGAACCAGGGGCTTCGTATCCTCGAAAGATGCCGAAACGTCACACACCACATCCCCCAGGGGCACAACCTGGCAGGCAAGACGGAAGCCCTCCCCGATACGCTCTCCAAGATGTCGCACTTCCTGAGAGGTGGGAGGAGAGACTTCCCCCTGCACAATGCGAACCACACATTTACCACAGGAACCCACACCCCCGCAGTACGACTCCAGGGGGATGTTCTTCCTCTGAAAAAGCAAAAAGAGATTCTCTGCCTCTTCCCCTTCCAGGGTTTTTCCCAAGGGCAGAACCTTTATGCGAACCATAGGCCTCCCAAAAAGTGACGCTCTCCGGTATTCTAACCAAACGCCCTGCGATATGCTACCCGTTCAGAAAAAATTTCTCCCGCGGCCGGATGGTCAGAACCCCAGAGCAGTGCATCAGGAGCTCTGTGCTATCATAGAAGTATACGGGAAAGTAGGAGGGAGAAGCATGGCGCGACCGGTCATCGGCATGGTGGGGAGCAACATGATGGACCTTGTCACCTACTATGAGGACCGTTTCCCAAGAGTCGGAGAGACCATCTTCGGTAAGGATTTTGAAATCGGTTTCGGTGGAAAGGGAGCCAACCAGGCGATAGCTGTGGCCAAACTCGGGGGAGAGGTCGTCGTGGTGACTGCCGTAGGGGATGACCTCTTCGGCCCCCTGGTCAAAGAGAATTTCGCTTGCTACGGGATTGATACAAGTTTCATCAAGACCGTTCCGGGGAAAACGAGCGGCGTCGCTCCTATCTTCGTGGATCCCGAGGGCCGAAACAGCATTTTCATCATTCCGGGGGCGAATTCCTTCCTACTTCCTGAAGACGTCTGGAAAGCGAGAGAAGCCCTGGCCAGATCCCACTTTATCCTCGTGCAGCTCGAGATTCCCCTTGAGACGGTCTACGCCACCATTGCTCTGGCTCAGGAGCTTCGCATCCCGGTTATTCTGAATCCCGCTCCTTTCCAGCCCCTGGACTGGCAGAGCATCCGCGGCGTAAAGCTCTTCGTCCCCAACGAGCGGGAACTTGAAGGATTCGCCGGTTTTCCCATCGAAGGGGAGGAGGACCTGAAGAGGGCAGTAGCCACGCTCTGGGAAAGAGGTATAGAGAATGTCCTGGTAACCATGGGAGAGAAAGGGGCTCTTCTGGGGAGCGGAGGAACCTTCACCCTTTTCCCTGCCTACCAGGCCCGGACGGTCGACACCACCGGAGCCGGAGACGCATTCCTCGGAGCCTTAGCCTACTTCCTGGCAGAGGGGAAAGACCTCCCCCGTGCTGTTGACCTTGCCTGCGCCTATGCTGCCCTCTCTACAGAGAAACGGGGAACCCAGAAATCCTTCGCTTCCCGAGAAGAATTCCTGGAATGGCTGAAGACAGCGCAGAAGAAATCCCCATCCCTCACCCTTTGACGGCACCCAGGGTAAGACCCCGAACGAGGTACCGCTGGAGGAGAATGGCAAGGACAATGATGGGCACACTGGCCACGATGGAGACCGCTGAAATCTCTGCCCAGAGGATTTCGTGACCCCCGATGAGACCGGCGATGTTCACCGTGATGGGGACGACCCGGGATCGCCCGAGAATCAGCGCAAAGAGGAATTCATTCCAGGAAAACATGAAGCAGAAGAGCGCCGTTGCCACAAGACCAGGAGCCACAAGGGGCAGGGCCACTCGGACGAAAGCTCCCAGTCTCCCACACCCATCGATGAGCGCTGCCTCTTCAAGTTCCACGGGGAGCTCGTCGAAGAACCCTTTCATCATCCAGACGGCGAAGGGGATGTTCACGAGCGCATAGGTGAAAATGAGCGCCTGGTAGGTATCCAGCCACCGCAAAAACCGGAAGAAAAGGAAAAGAGGAAGGACCGAGGCGATGGGGGGCATCATCCGCACCGAGAGAATCCAGAAGGCAAAGTTGTCTCCACCGATGCGGAAACGGGAAAGGGAATACGCCGCAAGTGACCCCAGGGCAATGGCAAGAAGGGTGGTGAGGGAGGCGATGATGAAGCTGTCTTTTATGCCTTTTGCTCCCCCAAGATGCAACCCCCGCACGTAGTGCTCAAGGTCAAACGACGAGGGAACGAAAACTGGAGGGTAGGTGAAGTACTCTCCCTTTTCCTTGAAGGAAGTCAGCACGTTCCAGGCAAAAGGAGCAAGGGCAACAGCAAGAAGCACAAATATGCCCACAAAGACTGCCACCGTCACTCCATCCCGTCGCCTCATACCACTGCTCTCCCCTTGAAGGACCGCAGGAAAACGTTGGCGATGGCCACAATGACCGCAAGCTGGACGTAACTCATAGCCGAGGCATAACCCATACTGAAGTACTTGAACCCGGTGAGGTAATTGTAAAAAGCCACGCTCTCTGAAGCCTGACCCGGACCACCCATGGTGAGGAGCACCACAAGGTCGAAGATTTTGAACGCGTCCATCACCCGAATGAGGATGGCAATGATGACCACCGGACGCAAGAGGGGAAACACCACCCCAGAGAAAATCTGCCAGCGGTTGGCTCCATCCACCCGTGCCGCCTCGTAGAGGTCATCGGGGATGGCCTGCAAGCCTGCAAGAAGGGTGATGACCATAAAAGGCGTCCACTCCCAGATGTCTGCAAGGACTATAGAGTACGGACTTATGCTTCCACTTCCCAGCCAGTTCACAGAACGAATCCCCAGGAGATTCAGGAGGTAGTTGAGAGGACCGTACTGGTAGTGGTAGATGATTTTCCAGATACATCCCACCACCACCGGCGAAATCATCATGGGGAGGAGGAAGAGGGTCACCACGAGACTCCGTCCACGGAAACTCCGGTTCAAAAGGAGTGCCAGAGAAAGGCCGAGGGCAAACTGCGTGCCCACTCCAAAAAGGAGGACCCGACCGGTATTCTTCAGGGAGTTGAAGAAACGGGCATCGGAAAAGAGCCTCAGGTAGTTTCCCGCTCCGATGAAGGTCCGTTGCCCTCCCATACCGATGTCCCATCTGCAGAGGCTGAGGTAGAAAGAGTACACCATCGGGAAGATGGAAATGGCAAGGAGAATCACAACCACCGGAAGGACAAAAAGGAAAGCCATCCACCAGTCTCTTTTGCGCAAGCCTCCCATGGTTTCCTCCGGAAAAAGGGGCTGGGGGAGAACCCCAGCCCCGGTGATCTCACCAGAGACCCACGGCTTTCCAGCCTTTCACAAGCTCTTGGTAGAGGGCTTTCTGCTGCTCTTTCCCAAATCGCTCAAGAATATCTCTCCAGGCCTGTGCTGCTTCATCTAAAGCGCTCTTGGGATCGAGCTCCCCGGCGAGAGCCTTGGTGAGGGCCACACCCAGGGTCTCCTCGTACTCCACCGTTCCAGGAAGGACCATTTCGGGGTACCCTTTCTCCATGTTCTTCTGGACACCAGCAAGGTAAATCTTTGCGTCCTCGACATTAGCGAACATCTCGTAGGCCTCGGGGTGAGCAAAGTGAGAGTACCGGTAGGGATCAAGGCCAGTCTCAGGAGTAGAGACGTCATCAAGGCTTGTGACCACCGAGAGGTAGTGGATGACCTGGTATGCCTTCCAGGGGTCTTTTGACTGTGCGGCAATGGCCAGAACTCGCCCACAGGGCATCATGGCCCGATAGTATATCTCGCCATCCTTTTTGACTCCCGGAACGTGAGAGACTCCGATTTTTCCGACAATCTTTGACTGTGCTGGATCCGCTCCCTTCTTCCCCACACAGGGCCACTGGATGACCATGAAGCAGTCCCCATTGAGGAAGACGTCTTTCAGTTCTTCGTATCCGTAGGCCAGGACATCGGGAGGACAGTACTTGTGGATTTCCTTCATAATCTCCAGGGCCTTCACTCCCGCTTCAGAGTTAATGGCCGGCTCCATGGTCTCTTCATCGAAGTACACTCCACCGAGGCTTGCAAAGATGTTCCCCCACCAGGCGAAAATCTGGTCCTTCTGGCCGTAGTAGGCGGTCCCGTAGAAATCTCGCTGCAGGACCTCTCCGGCGAGCTTCTCTCCGGCCTTCCGGGTGAAGAACTCAGCTACATCGAGGTACTCATCCCAGGTCTCGGGAACTTTGAGATCATACCCATACTTCTCCTTAAAGGCCTTTCGCTCTTCTTCGTTCTCAAGGAGGTCCTTCCGGTAATAGAGGCTCAGGACGTCACCGTCGTAGGGGAGAGCATAGAGCTTGCCGCCATATTTACAGTAGAAGTCCCGGTATCCCGGGGTAACGTCGTCGAGCTTGGGATCAAGCTTTGCGACAAATTCGTCAAGAGGATAGAGCCAACCGTTGGCAGCAAACTCGGCGAGGAATTTGGGGAAAACAATCATGATGTCGAAAGCGCCAGTTCCGGCAATGAGCTCCACTTTCTCTTTCTCGTAGAGTTCTCCAAAGGGAACACCAATGACCTCAAGCTCCACATCGAATTTCTCCTTCAGGTCCTTCGCATACCACTCAAAAGGTTTCAGGTTATGTCCCGCATCCCCGACAACGACGAGTTTCACCGGTGAAGCGTAGGCTACACTTGCGAGAAGCACGAAGGCAAAGAGGAACAGAAGGAACTTCCGCATAACCACACCCCTCCTTTTGGTATGACGTTCCTCCTATGTTGTAATTATACTCCCAGAAAACACTGAGCGCAAATGTTAACCCTTTTCAAGAAGGGCCGAAGCGGTAACGTCATCGGTGATGAGGATGTTCACGAACTTCCCCCGAAGCGCTCCAAGAATAGGCCTGAGCTTTTCCTCTCCTCCCGCTACCCCTATGACCCTTGGGATTCTCGAGAGCTCCTGTAGGGTCAGGGCAATACGCCGCCGATCGGCCTGGCAGGGAACCGGCTCCCCCTGCTCATTATAGAAATTGCCACAGATATTCCCGACCGCTTTCCGGGCGATAAGCTCCTCAACCTCGTGGGGGGAAATGTCCCCGGTGTCCAGCAAGGTGGAACCCGAAGTTACCCCGCCAATCCCCACAAGGGCAATATCCACGTTGCGGGCAAGTTCCAAAACTCGAGCCACACGCTCATCACCAAGGAGGGCATCCCGCGTTGCCTCATCCTTCGCAAATGCTGGAGCCAGGAGATACACCACACTCCCACCGAAATTCTGCGCCAGGGCCCGGGCGAGTTCCACCGCCACGACGTCTCCCTTGAGCTTCCCGTACCCTCCCATAATCTGCACCACTTGGAAGCCCGGGACGGCTTTCGGTACGAGGAAATGGGTCATGGCAAAGAGCGTTTTCCCGTAGGCAACCCCCAAGGAGGTGTGGGGCTCAACCACTCCCCGAAGGTACGATGCAGCAACCTGGGCAATTCGCTTCACCACAAGGCCCGGGTCACGGCTGAAGGTTGAGGCCACCCGCACATCCCGAAGACCGAAACGTTCCCGAAGCTGCGCCTCAAGGGTCTTCATGTCCTCCCCTGTGTCAAGCACCCGAATCTGGACAATGCCTTCCTCTTTTGCCCAGCGAAGAAGCCTTGAGACCTTCTGTCGGGAAAGGCCGAGGACCTCACCAATCTGGTCCTGGGTGAGGTCCTCGTAGTAGTACAGCTTTGCCACTTCGCAGGCCAGGGCAAAATTATCCTTTCGCCTGGGCAAAGGATTCACCCCTACGGCTTGAGCACCACCCGAATGGCTTCATCGCCTTTCTCGGCAAGCTCAAGCCCTCTCTTGAACTCCTCAAGGGGAAGTTCATGGGTGATGATGTCATCGGCTTTCACAAGGCCCTCATGGAGGAAGCGGATAGCCACAGGGTAGGTCCAGGGGCTCAGGTGGGCACCTCGGATATCGAGCTCCTTGACGTCTCCGATGATGCTCCAGTCCACTGTCGTTGGGGCGTTGAAGACGCTGAACTCCACGTAACGGCCAAGGCGGCGGAGCATGCTAAGCCCCTGGATGACCCCCTGGGGATTGCCGCTTGCGTGGATGTACACGTCGCACCCGTAGCCATCGGTGAGGCGCTTGACCTCCTCCACCACATCCACGACTTTCGGGTTGAGAACAAGGTCAGCACCGAGTTTCTTCGCGAGGTCCAGGCGCTTCTCGATGACATCGACGGCGATGAGGAGCCGGGGGTTTCTCAGACGAGCTACCTGGAGCATGCCCAGGCCTATGGCCCCCATCCCGGCAATGACCACCACGTCCCGGAAGGTGATGTCCGCCCGGTCCACGGCATGGATGGCGCATCCCAGAGGCTCAATGTAGGGTGCAACCCGGAGAGGGAACCCTTCCGGGAGCCTGTGAATCCGGGAGTTTCGGGGCAGGCGCATGTACTCGGCAAATCCTCCCTCGGCCTCATGGCGCTTGAAACCGAAAATGTAGTGCCGCTCACACATCCAGTAGCTCCCTTCCTCGCAGAAGCGGCACACCCCACAGGGGATAATCTGCTCCACGGCCACCCAGTCTCCGAGGGCAATGCCGTGTTTCTCCTTTGTCCCTTCTCCCAGGGCCACCACCTGGCCGAAGAACTCATGCCCTGGAACGACTGGAGTCACCACGTACGGGGGATGGCCATTACCACCCCACACCCGGGGATTCCCGTGGAAGGTCTTCACATCCCCAGCGCAGATACCGCATCCCCCCACCCGGATGAGGACTTCCTCAGGACCAACCTCTGGAACCGGAATCTCCTCAAGACGGAAGTCATAGGGAGCGTGGTTCACCACCGCTTTCATCTTGCGGGGAAGGTCTGGAACCCTTTCTATAGCCATAGCAAGACCTCCTTTCGTACTTCCTTCATTCTACCATGCCGGGGCAGGTGGAAGGTAACGGAAAAACGTCTGCACACCAAACCTCCCAGGAGCTCAGAATGAAACCCGCAGTAAGAGCAAGGGCTCAGGTCACCCGAACAAACGCTTAAGGAAGTCCTTCACCTGTTCAAAGGCCTTGTTATCGAACGGCCAGTAACCGGCCTGTGCTGCTTCGCCCAGTCGTCTCCCCGGTTCCGGCTTTGACGCCAGGAACGCATGAACTTTTGCTTTTGAGATTTTGCTATCGGCCACAGGAATGGCTTGTTGTCGTAAGCACTGAAAGTACCTCTCCACGCAGTCCATAGCCGGATCCTGAGCAACAGCCTCAAGGCAAAGGTCTTCCAGGGTACCCGGCGTGTCTGGACCCGGCAAAATCAAGACGCCAACCTGAGGACAGCCTTCCACAACATGTAACGGATCAGCAGGAAACGGCAAACCCAGGGTCCTCAGGGCATCGCACACACTTTGAAACGCAGCCCTCGGGGCACTATCCGCATCTCTTGACACTCCTAAGCGAGCTACCGTATAAAAACGAGGGCTTTGAACGAGAGCTTTCAGGCCATACCTCAGTTGGGTCTTGCCACCAACCGGTATCACCTGTGCTTCCAGCTGCAAATACCGAAGCAACGCCTCAAAAAACCGCTTGTCTTCTTCCCCTTCGACCACCAGAACACAGGGGGACGTAATCTGTATGGGCATTTACCGCACCTCGAGATCCGCCTCAATAGCTGCTTTTAAAGTTTCCCGATCGTAAGTGATGGCCCTAATCTCGTCGTTCACCCGTTCTAGACGGTGTAAGAGGAACTCACAGGATTGGGTCTGTGAGAACACTTTGTGAGCAGCAATAACACACTCCAGGCTATGAGTCGTGGCGAAAATCTGTGTGTTGAACTTTCTCGCGGCTTCCCCAACAGCCTGCCACACCGAGGTCAAAACGGTATGGTGAAGTCCGTTCTCAATTTCGTCCACAAGCACGACACCATCGGGTGCATTGCCGATATGCAAAACCAGACTCGCCAGACGGACCATACCTTCCCCGAGAAAGGGTAAAGGAATCATGCGGTTGCCACCTATATCTCCATGCAGGATCGGTTCTCCGGCAACAACCACCATTTCAAGACGGCGGAGTCTCGGCTCGATGAGCCGAAGAACCTTCAGGACCTCGTCCTGCTCACCCCGAACTTGCAGATTTCCAAACATTTCGGCCTCATCCCTAAAAGAAACACGCCCACGGGAGGTCTGAAAGAAAGCCGGAAAAGGAGGAGCAGGTGGAATCGGCGCAAAACGAACCCCGTTCGGGTCTATGACTGCGTAAAACTTTCCGCCTCTGCCGTCCATCGTGTACTCCAGTTCGAGCACCTGAGCAATCTCCGTGGCCACGGAAACCCTCAGGTGCCCGTAAGGGACAGGGGTTACTCCCACAGTGTGCAAGGATGCCATTATCTCTGCCAGTTCCGATACATCGCGCAAAACTCTCAACCGAACCAGCCGCCAACCTGCGACCGTGTCCTTTCCTTCCAAGGTGATAGCCTGAGAAACATCAAACTGGTGGAAAAGGCCATCCCACGGTGTTTCAGCCCATCGGCCCAGTTCAACCTTTACTTGCTCCACCCCACGGAAAGCATTAACCTTGAACGTCAGCTCAGGACGGTACGTCCCACAGTGGATAAACAGAGCCTCCAGCAATGCCGTTTTGCCAACGTTGTTAGCCCCCACGACAAGGTTGATTTGGGCCAGTTCATCGAGCTTTAATTCGCGGAAACACCGAAAATTCCTCACCTCAAAAGATTGGTACATAGCTCAAATGCCCTCTTTCTCTGCATCCACACCGGGTGCATCCGATTCTACTGCTTCACTCCCCACAAGTCAAGCATTAAAGTACGGTATCCCCTCAGCTCTCCCCAGGGCTCCTCTCCCTCGCGCTCCGGTGTAGTCTTCTCCTTGGAACCTCATAGTGTTAAGGTCCACTTTATCATTGCAGGACAGGGGGAATCCTTCTGGAAGGTACGGTTGAGTCGCTCCACCATCCTTACTCCATCGCCTCTTCGCCCGTACTGGAAAGGGGCACTTTCCCGAGCTCTCCCCGTTTCCTGGAACATGCTAGAAAGAAGAATACCTGCTTTCCTATACACTGCTCTTTTCTCCTACCCTCCCTGTTGCAGATCTACTTGTTCAGTTGCCTCACGCCCCGGGAGGTACTATACTCTCCTCAGGAAGGTGACACCAGTGTTCCATGTGGGGACCTGTTCGTGGACCGATCGGACGCTGATTGAGGAGAGCGATTTCTACCCCAAAACCGTTCAGACTCCGGCAGAGCGTCTCCGTTTCTATGCAGAGCACTTCGACACTGTAGAGGTGGATGCCACGTTCTATGCTTTCCCTTCTGAAAGGAATGCGGTTCTCTGGGCAGAGCGGACACCGGAAGGCTTTCTCTTCAACGTGAAGGCGCTCTCCCTCTTCACCTTCCACCGCACGCCGAAAAGAGCTCTGCCTCTTCCCCTTTTGAAAACCCTTGGTCCTGACTGGCAAAAGGCAGAGGAATTCTCTACAAAGGATGTTCCCCAACCGTGGCTTGGAGAAGTTCTTCTTGCGTTCCTCAAGACCCTGAATCCCCTCAGGGAGGGGGGAAAACTCGGGTATATCCTCTTCCAGTTTCCCCCCTGGTTCCGCCCTGAATCCGAATCCTTTGCGTACCTCGAGTGGCTCCGCAACCACACCGAAGGCATTACCGCAGCCATAGAATTCCGCCACAGAAGCTGGATACAGAAAACCCTCTTCCCCCGTACACTGAAACTGCTCAAAGACCTTGGCTTTGCTCTTGTGTGTGTTGATGAACCTGAGCTCCCCTGGACCGTTCCGCCGTTCTTCGAGACGACGCATCGGGTCGCCGTCGTCCGTTTCCATGGGAGGAACAAAGAAGCATGGCAGGGGAAGAACCTCCCGGTTTCAGAGAAATTCCGGTACCTCTACTCCCACGAGGAGCTCGCCGAGTGGAAAAAACGGATTCTTGCCAGGCTCCCTGAAAATACCGAAGTTTTCGTGATGTTCAACAATTGCTACCGGGACTTTGCGGTGCGGAACGCTCTGGAAATGCAAAAACTCCTGAAAGAAGGTGGTTGAATGTACGACTTCGCCGGGAAAAGCGTTGTGGTCACTGGAGGAGCCCAGGGCATAGGAAAGGCAATAGTCCAGGCATTCCTCGAAGCCCGAGCTTTTGTGTCGGTGTGGGATGTGGATGAAGAGGCCTTGCAGGAACTCGTGGAGGAGTGGCAGAAGTGGCAGGGCCAATATGACCCTGTGGTCTGCGATGTTTCTTGCCGCAAAGATGTGGAACAGGCAGCCCAGAAGGTCCGGGAAACCCGGGGAGCCGTCGACGTTCTCGTGAACAATGCGGGGATTTTCATTGGCAAACCCCTCGAGGAACTCACCGAAGAGGAATGGGACAGAGCCCTCGGAGTGAATCTCAAAGGCATTTTCCTCGTCACTAAGCACCTTCTCCCCCTCTTTCGGGAAGGCGGGGCTATCATCAACATCGCTTCAACCCGGGCGCTCATGTCCGAGCCCCACACCGAAGCCTATTCGGCCTCAAAGGGTGGAGTTCTCGCTCTCACCCATGCCCTGGCGATTTCCCTTGGAGAACGCAAAATCCGGGTCAACGCCATAAGCCCGGGGTGGATTGAAACCTCGCTCTGGAAAAAGAGGGCACTCCGCCGGGAACCAGAGCTGCGTCCCATTGACCACCTGCAGCATCCTGCACAGCGTGTGGGAACTCCGGAAGACATTGCAGCGGCCTGTGTATTCCTCGCCTCTCCCTCTTCGGGATTCATCACCGGAACGAACCTGGTGGTCGACGGAGGGATGACGGTCAAGATGATTTATGCTCCCTGAAAGGAGGAAAAATGGATGGAAATCTTCGACATTTCCCTTGAGATTGCCGAGGACATGCCCACCTACCGGGGGAGAAAGGAACGAAGACCCAAGATTGAGCGCATCCGGACTCTTTTTGAGGGAGCCAACGAAACCCGTCTTATACTCGACACCCACACCGGAACTCACATGGATGCCCCCCTCCACATGCTCCCTTCCGACATCTCCATCGACCGGATTCCCCTCTCCCTCTGCATGGGCCCTGCGGTGGTCCTTGAAATCCGTCACCGTCCCGTGATTACCGAGGAGGACCTGAGGCCCTTTGAACCGGTACTCTCTGAGGGACACTTTGTCCTCCTCAAAACCGAGAATTCCTTCAGTGACCCCTCCCAGGAGGACTTCGTGTACCTCAGTGAGGGGGCGGCGTACTTCCTGGTGGGAAAAAGGCTTAAAGGCGTGGGCATCGATGCCCTGGGAGTGGAACGGGACCAGCCAGGTCACCCCACCCACCGGGTGCTCCTCGAGAATGGGCTCGTCGTGGTTGAAGGTTTACTCCTGCGCGATATCGCCCCCGGGGTGTACTTCTTCATCGCCCTTCCTCTAAAAATCCGGGGAGGGGATGGAGCCCCAGCTCGGGCAATGCTTATCAGGATGTGACCTCGATGCGGACGCTCGTTTTCTTTGGCGCTACAGGGAATCTCTTTACCCGGAAAATCCTTCCCGCCCTGGCCACCCTTTCGGAAGAGCAGGAATTCACCGTCGTGGCCCTGGGGCGCCGCTTCAAAGACAACGCCTCGTACCGGGCCTTTGTCGCTCAGCTCCTCCCCCGCCCCTCTCCTCTCCTTGAGCGCCTCACGTACATTCAGGGGGATCTTGAGAACCCCGGAGAGCTTGCTCTGAAGATTTCGCCCCTTCTTGGGAACGGCCCCCTGTACTTCTACCTCGCCACCCTCCCCTCCCTCTACCGGGATGCCCTCCACTGCATCGAGGCCCTCACGCAAGGAAGAAATCCCAAAGACCTCTTTGTGGCCCTGGAAAAACCTTTCGGGAGAGACGAACGGGATTTCCTTGCCCTTGAGGAAAGCTTGAGGAACATTTTCCCCGAGGAGCACGTCTTCTACGTGGACCACTACCTGGGCAAAGGCACTGTTCAGAACCTCGTAGTGCTCAAGGCGGAAAACTTCTTTATTGAGCGACTTCTCTCCCGGGAGTTCGTCCAGGAAGTCCATATTGGGGTCTTCGAAGAGGAGGGTGTTGGGGAACGGGGGGCCTTCTATGAGGAGACCGGGGCAATCAAGGACATCTTCCAGAACCACCTCCTGCAGCTTTTCACCCTTCTTGCCGTTGACATTCCTCCCCTGTGTGCTGAGGACCAGAAGGAATGCGCCCGTTTCTTCTTCCAGCTTTCCCGGGAACGAGCGAGATTACTCTCCCAGGTACGCCTTCCTGAGAGCCGCGAGGTTCAGCTTGGGCAGTACGCGGGGTACCGGGAAGAGGTTCGGAATCCCTTGTCTCTACGGGAGACCTTCTTCTTTTTTCCGCTCTTCCTCGACACAGAACGCTGGAGAGGGGTGCCTTTCTATGTGGCAAGTGGCAAAAAAACGGCACAGAAACGCTCGTTCGTCGAAGTCCTCTTCCACTCTGTGGTCACACCGCCAAATCGGCTCATCATCGAAATTCAGCCCGAGGAACGAATTGACCTTGTGGTCTCGGTGCGGAAGCCTCAGAGAGAGCTCGAATCCACTCCGGTAACGCTGAATTTCACCTACTCAGGGGCGTTTAAGGCCAGTACTCCAGAGGCCTACGAGAAAATCCTCCACGATTTCCTGTACCACGATCGGACGCTCTTTCCTGACTCCTCGTTCATTCAGGAAGCATGGCGCCTCACCGACCGGCTTTTAGAAAACTTGAGAACTCATCCTCCGGCATTCCGTCGCTACCGGGAAGGTGTACTGACCCCCGAAATCCTCTTCAGGGAGAAGCGGATTCCAGATGAAATGTGCCTCGGATAACACGGAAGAACTCTGGGTGCACCAGGTCCACGTCGCTTGAGAAGCCTTCGCTCTCTAAGAAGTGTTCCTTGAAGTACGCCCGGACCGGGGAACGGGTTTGGATGGTCTTTTCGGAGCTAAAGTAGAAGAGTTCCTCAGTTTCAAGGCGGTCTCCTGAAGAAGACGTCACCACCACACTCCCCCGGAGCCTCACGTTCTTTCGCAGGAGGTTCACATCGGCGGCATGACTCTCAAGCGTTGCCCGGAGCTCCCCGTTATCCTCAAAAACGAGGATACGCACTCCCCCCGAGCACTTCCCCAAAGTCCCACCCTTGTCAAGCTCCATAGTTTTAGCCTCAAGGACAAAACGGAGCATACCCCGCTCCCAACCCCGGATTCGGATTCCCTCGCTCTGGATGGGGAAAGAAACGGGGGTTTCCTCCGGGAGAGCTTCCTGATCCGCCTCCTCCTCGGGAGAACGGGGTGGGGAAAGCGCAAGGAACAGAAAGACCATGGCGAACCCCACCCCGCACACGACAAGGACAATCAACCACCTATGGTTCAAGCTCATAGGGCCAGCAGGCAATCCCTCCATCCATCACCTTGACATCCCTGAACCCCGCATGCCGCAGAATGAGCGAGGCCTCATACCCCCGCAGGCTCACCGCACAGAACGTGACAATCTCCTTGTCCTTCGGGAGCTCCCCGAGTCTCTGCGGCAACATCCCCAAAGGGATAAGGGTACTCCCGGGAATGCGGACCTTCTCGTACTCTTTGGGAGTGCGCACATCAAGGAGGATGAAATCGTCTCCCCGTTTTCTTTTCCGTTCCACCTCGTGAGGCGAAATGCCCACCATTCTCCCCTCGAGCTTGTTCCGCAGGACATTCGCCGCCACGCAAATGTTGTCAATCGCCGAGGCATAGGGAGGGGCATAGGGAAGGTCGAGGCTCGAGAGGTCCTCGACCACACCACCGTAGTAGAGGGCCGTGGCTATGGCGTAGATACTCTTTGTCACTTCCCCACGTCCAACAATCTGGGCTCCGAGGAGTTTTCCGCTTCGCCGATCGGCTACGAGTTTCGTGATGACCTGCTTTGCCCCGGGGAAGTAGTGCGCCCTGTCCGGAGCAGGAACAAGGGCGTACTCCGGGTCATACCCGAGCTCCTGGGCCTGGCGCACGGTAAGACCGGTACGGGCAATGGTGTACTCGAAGAGCTTGAAAATCACTGAGTTCAGAGCACCGCGGAAGACCTCATTGCCTCCGGCGATGTTGATGGCCGCCACCCGGCCCTCTTTATTGGCCAAAGACCCCATGGGCATGTAGGCTGCCTTCCCGCACACGAGATTCTCTATCTCAACGCAATCTCCCACCGCATAGATCCAGGGGTCACTTGTGCGCATGAAGCAGTCAACCTTGATACCACCCGCCTCTCCGATGGCAAGACCCGCTCGCTGGGCAAGGTCGGTGTTGGGACGAAAACCGGTGGCCACAATGACAAGGTCCGCCTCATAAGCCCCCTTGTCGGTGATCACCCGCTTCACCACGCCCCCTTGTCCTTCGAGGACTTCCACTCGCTCTCCAACTTTCACCGTCACGCCCTGAGACTGACAGTAGCGCCGCACCAGAATGCCCATATCCTCGTCAAGGATGGGGAGGATTTCGGGAAGGACCTCGATGACCGTCACCTCAAGCCCGCTTTTCACGAGGCTTTCGGTCATCTCCATCCCGATGAGCCCACCGCCGATAATCACGGCTTTTCTGGCGAGCTTCTCTTTGATCGTCCAGCGGATGGCCTCGGCATCCTCAATCCCGTGGAGGGTGTACACGTGCCCGAGGTCTCTGGCGCTGATAGCGGCGTCGGGATGCTCCAGGTCCACCGCCTTAATCGGTGGGAAAGAGGGCTTTGCCCCGGTGGCGAGAACAAGGTAATCGTAGGGGAAAGAGAGCATCTCGCCGGTGTCAATCCTCCGGGCCTCAACGATTTTCCTCTCCCGGTCAATTCGGATAGCCTCAGTGCGGTTGTAGACCTTGATACCTTTGGATTTCTCGAAAAATTCCGGGTCCCGAAGGATCCCCACCGGGGTTTCCATGAGCTCCCGGTACTCCTTCACCTCACCACTCACATAGTACGGAAGCCCGCAGCCTGCGTATGAAAGAAACTTTCCTCGCTCAATGATGACGATTTCCGCATCCCGATCCAGACGGCGGAGTTTTGCCGCCACCTTCGGCCCGCCAGCAACACCACCGATGATGACTATCCTCTTCCCCATCGCCATCCCCCTCTCTATCGGCCCCTGAGTGACCGTACTTCGTTATAGATGGTGCCAAGACAAAACAGCGATGCCCCACCGACGAAAAGTCCGAACCCCCCGAGAACCCCCCCAAAACCTCCTGCCCAGACGAGGTCCGAAAAGGGTGGTGGAGCAAAGGAAGGCTCCTCCGAGGGAACGGACTGGGTAAGAAACCCTATCCATCCCCGGACACCGATAACGGTGAAGACGGCCAGGACCACACCAAGGCACATCACCACAATACCCACAATCCGTAAAAACGTTCCCATTTTCTCCCCTCCCCATTTTTTCTCCATTCTACTCCAGAAGCGCCAAAGGCAAAAGGCCTCCTTGCCTATCCCGGGAAAAGAGGATAAGATTAGGAAAAAGAGAGAGGAAGGTGGATATGGGAACGGTGGACCTCTGGCGTGAAATGCGGAAAAGCTTTGACTTCCTCACGCGGTACCCCCAGACGATTCTGTGCGCCCTTCCTTCGGCCTTTCTCGCCAGCGTGGCCAGCTTCCTCGTGTGGGACCGGGGACTCTCCCGGATCGTTCTCCTCTTCCAGTGGGGAGCGGGCATCTTCTTCGTCCTCTGTGCCCTGTTTCTGGCGCTCCTTGCCCTGGGTTTCGTCACTTTCCTCCTTTGGGATTTTGAGGTCCGGGGAGAGGTGAGCTTCAGGCGGGCGTTCTCTATGTTCTCCCGGAGATTCCCCGAGGTATTCTTCGCAGCCCTCGTTGTGGGGTTCCTCGTAGGCTTTTTTTCTTTCTGGTTCTTCTTCCCGGGACTGGTGTTCGGGTTCCTCCTGATGTTCACCATCCCGGCGGTTGTGGTTGAAGGGGACGACCCCTTTTCGGGAATTCGCCGAAGCTTTCAGCTCGCTGTAGAGAACCTTGGCGAGTGTTTCACCTTCACCGTGGTGGCCCTCTTCTTCCTCGTTGTGGGGTACCTTTTCTTCTGGGTTTTTGGCTTCCTCTCTCTTGCTGGGGTCGCCATCAACACGCTCCTTGGAGGAGGGATTCTCGCCTACCTCTCCGTGTTCCTCAGCCGCCTTTATCTTGGGCTTTCCCGCTTCTGACCGAGAGACTCCCAAGGTCAAGGACGAGGCCATCGTGAGCGGCGACGGTGGGAACTCCGCACCGCTCTGAGAGGCGCTCGGCAATCTCCCAGGGCTTCCCCCGGAGAATCGTCATCCCGAAATGGGTGAGAATGGCCAGACGCGGACGAATCTCCCTGATGAGGAGCTCGGCGTCAGGAACGCTCAGGTGCAGGAGGTCTGGATGGTCGCTCCTCTCAAGCCGCAGGGTATGGATGACCAGGACGTCGCTTCCGGCATAGGCGGAGAACAATCTCTCCGTGAACTGGGTGTCGGTGATGAAGGCAACCACCCCCTGGGGGAAAAAGAACTTGAAGCCGTAGGTTTCAACTCCGTGAACGTGGCGAAGAGGAGTCGTAAAGCGAAGGGACCCCAGGGCGTACTCCCCTCCCTCAACAAGGATGTGGAGACCTTCAAGGTGTTCCCGAAGATACCGGAAAATCACAGGTTCTTCTCCCAGGGCATCCTGAGGCACAAAGAGGTGTCCCCGAACTTTCGTGGCTCCCTGGGTCATGGCCTCAACGATGATGTTGAGGTCTCCGGAATGGTCGAGGTGCCGGTGGGAAAGCACAACTCCCGACAGCGTCGCCGGATCAAGGGGAGGCTTGCTGGAAAGGGCCCGTACCAGCGCGCCGGGTCCAGGATCAAGGTGCAGGGCAGTGCCCTGGAAGGCAATCCACACACCTCCGGAAGCCCGGAGCTGCCTTGCGACCACAAAACGCGCTCCCGCTGTCCCCAGGAATTTGATGAAATCCCCCATCACGGAGTACTATACTGGAAAAGGAAGGGGGCGTAAAGATGACCCGTCTTGTGATTCTCGGGAGGCCGGGAGTGGGGAAAACCACCCTGGTGAAACGTGTGGCCGAACACTTCCCCGGGCTCTTCCACGGTTTCTATACCGAGGAGATTCGGGAAGGACGCATACGGACCGGTTTTCGGATTGTCACTCTTTCGGGGAAACGTGGCGTTCTGGCTACAAAGGGAGGAGCCTCACCCCTGCGGGTGGGAACATACGCGGTGTTCGTTGAGGATTTTGAGCGTCTGGTGCTCCCTGAGCTTGAGAATGCCCTAAAGCAGAGAGCACCACTTCTTGTCGACGAGATCGGCAAAATGGAGCTCTTCTCCCGGAACTTCCGGAAACTCCTCGATATCCTCTGGAAAGAGGCGGCATTCCTCCTTGCCACCTCCCGATTCCCTGGGATCCCCGAAGTCCAGGAGCTCTTTGCCCAGCCCGGGACCCTGCGGTTTTTCCTCACCCCTAAGAACCGGGAAGAGGTCCTTACCCGTGTGAGGGAACTCGTCGGAGCATTCACGAAGGGAGGAGAACACGGCTTTTCACCGAGAGCTCCTCAACAATGGTAAGCGTCAGGGACCTGGCAAGGTCGATTTCTTCAGTGATGTACCCTCCCTTCCCGTCGGGTACCCGGACGGTCACACGGGGACGGAAAGGCAAAACGGGATTGAGACGGCTCACCACTGCTTCCCGACCGTCGGAGAGACGAACCACGTCCCCCACCTGATACGGGGAAAGGTGTGCGACAAAGGCACGGACCACCTGTTCGTCGAGTCTATACCCGGCATTCCCCATGAGGTACTCCACAACTTCGGCCACCGGCATGGGCTTCCGGTACGGACGTTGCGAAGTGAGTGCCTCGTACACATCGGCCACAGCCACGATCCGGGGGAAGAGATGGATCGCCTCCGCCCCAAGCCGAAGGGGATAGCCACTGCCGTCAAGACGCTCGTGGTGCTCAAGGGGAACGAATTTGACGAGATCCCCAAGGGCTCTCTGCTCATCAAGGAGATTCTTGGCCACCAGAGGATGCCCACAGATAATCCGCCACTCATCCTCACTCAAGGCAGAGGGCTTACGGAGGATCTCCAGGGGAACCTTAAGCTTCCCAAGATCATGGAGGAGCGCTCCAAGACCAAGCTGCACAAGGTCTTCCCGCCCAAGGCCCAGGAACTTCCCAATGAAGAGGGCAATAACGGCCACGTTGAGTGAGTGCGTGAAGGTGAAGTCATCATGCCGCTTCAGCTGAACGATGGGGATAACGAGTTCCTCGTGGGCCCGGACTTCTTCAAGGATGGCTCCTACCTGCTCTTCAAGCGGCTCAAGAGAGACGCGACGCCCCTGCGCAAGACCATACATGGTGTCCTCAAGGCAGGAAAGCGTTTTCATCTTCACCTCGAAGGACACGTCTTCTTTCGCCGTTTCCTCCCGAACCTCTTCAATGACCTCTGCCACTACGGTAGTCATGGCCCGGCGTCTGAGGCGCTCGAGAAAGGCTTCGGTGACGGTCTGCCCCCGAAAGAGCAGCACCCGGTCTTTCTCGTCAAGAAGCGTGAAGGGGATGGCCGTCCCTACTTCAAGACGGTGGACGGGGATGCGGATTTTCCTGACGCGACGCATCACCATGAGAGCTCACGCCCCAGAAAGGAAGAAAAATCCGGAATCTTCCGCTCGCCCTGGTACGAGAGGTACTGAGCAACAAGAACATCAAGGGCCTCAAAAGCCTTCCGGTCCTCCTGAGAGGACTTTACTACATACCCCAGGGGGGTGTCAACGAGGGCTCGTAGCGCTTCAAGTTCCCGAAGAGAGAGGGGGAAGAGCCTTTGCGCTTCCCGGCTACAGGAATCGCACACCACGCCTCCTGAGGCGATGCTGAAAAAGCAGGAGGGGGCCGTTATCCTCTTCCGGCAACGCACGCACTCCCGGAGTTCCGGGAAAACCCCAAGGGCCTGGGCCACGTCCAGGCGAAAACGCACAAGAAGCGGGAGAATGGCCTCTTCGTGGCGGAGGAACATCTCCCAGAGCACGAGCACCTCATCGAGTAGTCCCTCCTCCCGTCGCTCAAAGGGGAACACCCGATCCAGAACGCACAGAAGGTACTCCCCTGCCATCCACTGTAGAGGCGTTCGCAAAAGACCCCGGAAGAGTTTTTGAATCTTCCCCTGGACAATGAGGGGCATACCCGAGGCGGTGTACAGGAGGAATTCGGAAAAGGAGAAAAGGTCCAGGGAAGCCCCAAAGCGGTTCCCCACCTTCCGTGCACCCTTAGCTATGGCCTGGAACTTCCCCCGTTTCCTTGTGAAGAGGGTGACGATACGGTCGATCTCTCCAAACTCCGACGTCTTCAGAACAATGCCCTCATCGGAGGTATACCGGCTCACTTCACCCTGTACCCGAAACGGCGCAGCACTTCGTCGCGTTTGCGCCAGTTCTTCTCCACCTTGACCCAGAGGTCAAGATAGACCTTCTTCCCCCACTGGGCCTCAATGTCCCGGCGGGCGTCCTCACCAATCTTTTTGATCATCCGGCCGCCCTCACCGATGACAATCTTTTTGTGCGACTCCCGCTCTACATAGATGATGGCCCGGATATAGAGGAGGTCGTCCCGTTCCTTGAACTCTTCCACCCGGACCTCAACACCATAGGGGACTTCCTGGTGCACATGCCACCAGACCTTTTCTCGAACGATTTCCGCCACGATATCCCGTTCAAAAGCGTCGGAGACGATTCCCGGCTCGTAGTACGGGGGATTTTCGGGAAGATAGGCCACAATGCGCTCGAGGAGTTCCCGAATTCCCTCGCCGGTGGTGCATGAAATCGCCAGACGTTCCGCAAAAGCATGATATTTCCCCAGACGCTCCAGAATGCCCCTCGCCTCCTCTTCCCCAAGGAGGTCTTTCTTGTTGAGCACAAGGAAAACCGGCCGGGAGAAACTGCTGAGCTTCTCCAAGTATTTCCTCTCTTCTTCCTCCTGAAAGGCAGGGTCGGTCATGTAGCAGAGGAGGTCCACATCAAGGAGCGTGTCCTCAATCTCCTGCATCATGATTTCCCCCAGGCGGTCCTTCGGCGTGTGGAGCCCAGGAGTATCGAGGAAAACAATCTGGGCATTATCGAGATTCACGATCCCCTTCACCACCCTACGGGTGGTCTGGGGTTTGTCCGAGACAATGCTCACCTTCTGACCGATGACCCTGTTGAGGAAGGTGGATTTCCCCACATTGGGTCGACCCCAGATAGTGACAAAACCGGCGCGAAAACCCACAGCACATCACACTCCCTGGAGAGAAAAGGTTGAGGGTAAAAGTTCTCGCAAACGCTGCACCACGAAACGCCCATCCCTTGCCCCAGCAAGCACCTCGACATCCAGCCCGAATTCCGCAAGCGCCTGACGACACAGACCACAGGGGAAGCAAAAGGATTCGCTATCGGAAACCACGGCAATGGCAACGAATTCCCGTGCCCCTTCTGCCACCGCCCTCCCCAGGGCCACCCGCTCGGCGCACATGGTCACCCCAAAGGAAGCATTTTCCACGTTGCAACCGGTGAAGATGCGGCCGTCCCGGGAAAGGAGCGCTGCTCCTACCCGGAAACGGGAGTACGGAGCATAGGCAAACGCTCGAGCCCTGAGTGCTTGCCCTATAAGCCTTCTCCGGACCTCTTCCTCTCGATACGCCGTAAGGAGTTCTTCGGCTCGTTCCATCATGAGGCGGCGACGTTCCTCCGTATCGTCATCGTAACCCAGAAGGTGCAAAAGCCCGTGCACCACAAGGAACATGAGTTCTTCGGCTAAAGGCACCCCCCGTTCCTTGCTTTGTTCAAGAGCACGGGGCACACAGACGAGAATCTCTCCCCACACCCCATCGGGGTCTTCCCCGTAGAAGAATGAAACCACATCCCCTACGGTGTCCTCATGGAAGAAGCGCCGCTTGACGTCCCGCATGTGCTCTTCATCGATGAACGCGATGACCAGAGTCCCCGCCATATCCCGGTGCTCGCTTCCAAGGACGAATGCCACAAGATTCTGGAGCAACGGCCGGGAAAGCACTCGTGCTTTCGTCATATTGGTAACCTCAACTCTTCCCATGAACGCCCTCCTCTACAGGCTCAGGATATGGCACCCGGGCGTGAATCATACCGTTCAAAAAGAGCACAAAGCGGCGGGCAATGCGATTGATGTCCCGCAGGGTCAGGGAGGATTCGTCAAGCTGTCCATCCTCAAGGTATGCTCTGATGATGTTCCGCACCGTCATTTCTATCCGGCGTGGGGTGGGATCCTTCATGCTCCGCACCGCCGCCTCAACACTATCGGCAAGAAAGACGATAGCCTCTTCCGGGGTGTGGGGGAGGGGCCCGGGATACCGAAAAACGTCCCGACTGATGTTCCCTCCACTCATCCGCAGGGCCTTTTCGTAAAAGTACCGGACAACGCTTCGCCCATGGTGGGACTGAATGATACCCTGCACCTCCCGGGGGAGGCGGAACTTCCGGGCCATCTCAAGGCCATCGCGGACGTGGCCGATGATTACCCGCACGCTGAGGTAGGGAGAGAGGCGTTCGTGGACGTTGCGGTTTGGGCTTGCCTGGTTTTCGATGAAAAACTGAGGCCGCCTGAGCTTCCCGATGTCATGGTAATAGGCCCCGGCGCGGGCCAGAAGCGCGTTGGCGCCGATTTCTTGAGCGGCAACTTCGGCAAGGTTGGCCACGATGAGGCTGTGGCTGTACGTTCCCGGGGCTTCGAGCATGAGCCTTTTCAGCAGGGGGTGGTTGGGGTTGAGGAGTTCCATCAAGCGAACCTCAGTGGTGAGATGGAAGGTGTGTTCAAAAAGCGACACGCTCCCGAGAGCGACAACCGAGGCCAGAATACCCCCACCCCCTCCATACACGAAGAAGGCCAGGGCTTTCCAGAAGGACAGCCCTTCCTGCAAGGCAAAGAGTATCCCCAAAATCCCGCAGAAAAGCGCAAGCATCTCGCCCACTCTCGTGAAATGCCTTCGTTCTGCCCTCTTTTTGCCAAGAAGAAAAACTGGAGAAAACAGGTGCACAAAGAGTAAAAGTCCCCCGAGAAGGTCCATTCTCCAGGCCCAGAAAAGCAGGGGGAAAAGGAGGAGAGACTCCCCAAGGGCCACCTCCCATCCCGCAAGGGTCAAAAGGATAAGGGGAATGGCTCCGGCAACGAGAAACACCGGGGACACCCGGAGGGTCAGAAGGTGCAGGACCAGAACTCCGCAAACTGCCATCAAGCGCACAAAAAGCAGCGCGTTATCTCCAAGAAAAAAGAGCGCAAAGCGGCGGAGATACAGGTATTCAAGAACCACCACTCCAACAATGAATATCCCCAGGGACAAAGCCTTAAAGAAACGCCGATTCTCCCCCACCATACCCAGCGCCTCGAGGGCCTGAAGGTGTTCCCGGGTGACGATGTCTCCCCTGCGGAGGAGCACCTCACCCCGTCGAATCACCCGCCGCACCGGCTCCAGAGAGGCCAGAATCTGTGCTCTCTTCTCCTGGGTTTGTACCTCGTCGATTGCGGCGTTGGGGCGGAGAAACCTCGTCACCAGAATCCCCGCAACCCACATGGCCTCTCCCGAGAGTTCAGCCTTTTCAATTTCTGTGTTCATCTCAAGCAGTACCCGGGCGAGATCCTCGCGGCGAACAGGTTGCGTGAAGAAACGGGCGGCGAAAAGGTCGTAGAGCAATCCTCGAACCGCCTCATAAGCCTCCTTTGGAGCTTCAAGGAGCCAGCGGACCGTATTTTCCGTAACGTTCCACTTCCGGGAAAAGCTCTCCACGACTTCTGGAAGCGGCGAGAGGGCAGCAGCCCGGATACCCTCAAGACCCACGAAAAACCCTTCCATCTCCTCCTTGACCTGGTGCACCACACCCTCATCCACCCGGTACACCGGGGGGATACCCGCCAGAATCTCCCCCCGGCGCTTTTCCGTCGCCAGGACGTCCACAATCTCCACGTTTTCAGGGGCCACAATGTCCCGGGTAGCCAGCTGACCCTCCCGGATATCACCCTCCGGCACGAGCAACATACCCCCAAGAAGGGCAAAAAGCAGAGACCCATAGGCAAGAAACGAGGAGAACCGGGAGGAAAGGAAGGCGTTACCGCCTGGCCATATGCGCCTCAAAGCGCTCATACGCGAGGATAATCTTCTGCACAAGATGGTGTCGCACCACGTCTTTTTCGGTGAGGTATACAAAGGTGATTCCCGGAATGTCCCGGAGAATCTCCTGGACCACGATGAGCCCGGAACGCTTCCCCGGGGGAAGGTCAACCTGGGTGATGTCTCCTGTAACCACGACCTTTGAACCAAAGCCCATCCTCGTCAGGAACATCTTCATCTGCTCGGAGGTCGTGTTCTGCGCCTCGTCAAGGACGATGAAAGAGTCATTGAGGGTTCTCCCGCGCATGTACGCCAGGGGGGCCACCTCGATGATCCCCCGCTCAGTGTACCGCTGGAATCGCTCAGGAGAAAGCATCTCGTACAGAGCGTCATAGAGAGGACGGAGATAGGGTTCGATTTTTTCCTTGAGGTCTCCCGGGAGGTACCCGAGGCTTTCCCCTGCCTCAACTGCAGGGCGCACAAGAACAATGCGGGCCACCTCTTTTTTCTGAAGCGCCGCACAGGCCATGGCCATGGCAAGGTACGTTTTCCCCGTCCCTGCCGGACCAATACAGAAGGTGATGTCGGAGCTCCGCACCGCCCGAACATACTGGAGCTGCCCCGGGGTTTTCGCCCGAATGGGTTTGTGGGAGGCGGTGACGAAAATGGTTTCCTCGTCCTTCCACCAGACCTTCTGTGTCTCCCGGAAGCTTGTGGCCATACGGCGCAGGTCCTCCGGTGTGGGCTCGGCTCCCTCCCTGAGGAAATCCACAAGCTCGGTGAGGAACCGCTCCACCAGGGCAAGGTCTTCCTTGCCCTTTCGGCGAACGACAATCGTATCGCCTTCAATGTTCACATCAACCTGAAAAACGCTTTCAATCACCCGCACATTGGCATCAAGGAACCCGAAAAACCTCTGGGCCTCCCTGACGCTCCCCAGAACAAGACGGAATTCTTCGTTTTTCAGCGACACCTCCGCAGACAAGCCCCAGTATCACCCCGCTTCCAGAATCTTCCGAACGACTTCCGATACTACCCTGCCTTCTGCCCGTCCCTCAACCCGGCGCATGACCTCCTTCATCACCTGAGAAAAGGCCGGCTTCTCGGGGAAAGCGGCAAGGACCTCTCGAACAAGCGCCACAAGTTCACTCTCGGTCACCGGAGGAGGAAGAAACTCAGAAATGACAGCAATCTCTCGCTCTGTCCGTTCCACAAGGTCTTCTCGATTCCCCTGACGAAAGTACGCAAGGCTCTCCTCTCGCCTCTTGATGCCCCTGCGCAAAAGTGTAAGGATTTCTGCTTCCTCAAGAGGAGCCCGCTTCTCAATTTCGGCGTTGCGTATCTCTGCAAGGAGAAGGCGTACCGTATCTAAACGTACGGTATCTCGGGCTTTCAGGGCCGCCTTCATAGCCTCCTGAAGGCGAGCCTTGATCCCACCATCGCTCATCTCTTCTTTCTCCTTCGGGCCTGTTCCCTTTTCCTCCTCCGCTCACTCGGCTTCTCGTAGTGTTCGTGGCGCTTCATCTCAGAGATGATACCGTTCCGCTGACACTTCTTCCGGAAACGCCGCAACGCCTCGTCGAGGCTTTCGCCCTGTCCGATACGGACCTCGGTCACTGTCATTCCTCCCCCGCTTCAAAGTACAATCATTATAGGCGATGGGAAAGGGCGTGTCAATTTCCTCCAGGCTTCTCCAAGCCCAAAGAGCAACCGGGATTTCCACAGGCACCACGAAAGGGGAACAAAACCGTCGCAGGCAGAGCCCGTAGGCGAAAACATCTTCCTCTTTGTCCGGAGAAGTGCATGCCAGGGTGGAAAAGGCGGTTTCCCGGGAGGACCTCGGAATGCTGAAGGAGGCAGGGCTTGACCTTAAAGCCCGAGGAAGACCTGGGCAATGCGGAAGTAGATGATCACTCCTACGATGTCCACGATGGTGGTGATGACAGGAGTAGCGGCAATGGCAGGGTCAAGACGCATCTTCTTGAAGAGGACTGGAAGGAAAACGCCAATGAGATTCGAGATGAAAACGATGGCGAAAATGGAACATCCCACAATGAGCCCAATCAGGGGAGATTCCCGAAGAAACAGCACCCGCAGGATACCGATGCCCCCAAGGAGCACTCCAAGAATTCCTCCGATGATGGTCTCAGAGAGCACCACCTTCCAGAGCGCCTTTCCCTCAAGCTCTCCGATGGCCAGCCCCCGCACCATAACCGTGGTGGATTGACTTCCTACGTTCCCCCCGGTGTCGATGAGCATGGGGATGAAAAACGACAGCGCCACAATAGTCTGAATCACCTCAGAAAACCCCTGGATGACAAAACTCGTAACCGTTCCAAGAACAAGCAGCACCGCAAGCCAGATGAAACGGTTCTTAATCCGGCGGAAGAAGGAGGCATGGAGGTATTCGTCCTCAGTGGTCCGGATGGCGGCGAGGCGGTGGATATCCTCTGTGGCCTCCGCCTCGATAATGTCGATGGCGTCGTCAACCGTCACGGCTCCCACAAGGCGTCCTTCCCGATCCACCACGGGAACCGCAAGGAGGTCGTACTTCTGAATGATCTGGGCGACCTTTTCCTGGTCATCATCGGTAGAGACGGAAATCACCTCCCGGTTCATAATATCCCCGATGCGGTCCTCTGGGTCAGCCAGGACGAGATCCCGGAGGGTGACGCTCCCCAAAAGGTGCCGCTCGGCATCAGTCACATAGGCGGTGTAGGAGAGTTCTTCCGGGGGATTCAGACGTCGGAAACGCTTGAGCGCCTGCTCCACCGTATAGTACTCCTTGAGGTCCACCACCCGGGGGTTCATGATGCGGCCAGCGCTATTTTCCGGATACCCAAGCATGCTGGCAGCGATATCCCGCTGAGGAGGTTCAAGGAGGTTCAAGAGTTTTTTGACCACCTTTGCCGGAAGCTCGTCGAAAAGCTCTATACGGTCGTCCGGGGACATCTGGTTCAGGATTTCTGCAACTTTGGCGTCGGTGAAATGGCGAAGGAGATTTTCCTGGTGCTCGAAGTCGAGCTGTTCAAAAACCGCAATGGCCAAGTCCTTTTTGAGAAGCCGGAAAAGCAATACCTGTTTCTCCGAATCGAGAAGCCCCATGATTTCGGCAATGTCCGCAGGATGGAGAGTGTTCACCTCTTGCTTTACCTCGTTGTACCGGCCCTCCTCAAGAAGGCCTGCAATCCGTTCCACGAGGGGAAGAAAATCCTGGCGCACGACTTCGATGTCCATGGCTTCTCACCTTAGGATGTCCTGGCCTTGAGCGTCTTCTTCGCAAGCTTCAAGGGTGGTGCTTGAGAGGATAAGTCCCTTCCACTCCCACCCATAGCGCCCTTCAGCAAGCACAAGATAGAGAATATTGTACTCCGGATCCCCCCATCCCTCAACCCGTAAAACCCAGGTATCATCCCGGGGTGTGAGGTCTTCCAAAACCACAAGCTGCGAGGATTTTGGGAGGTACTGGGCCATGTACTCCAGGGCTTTCTCAGGGTCGTCCACGTCAAACTCGCTGAAGTTCACCCCGCTCCAGAAGTCTCCCCTTTTCACAAGCTCCCTGAGGGCCGCAAGGTCTCTGCTTTTTAAGGCTCTTGCCAGGGCACGGGCAAGTTCTTCCTTACTCTTTGCCCCTGCCTTTGGCTCGGTGAGGTACACGATCCGGAGCCTTGCCCAGCGCTCGAAGAACGAACCCGGGGCCTCTTCCACCACCGCTTTGTAAATTTTCAGCGCCTCCTCAATCTTCCCTGCTTTCTCGTAACAGGACCCAAGCGCCATCTCCGCCTGGAGGCGCTCTTCGGGGTCTCCCGAGAGGTCTACAAGCTCCCTGTAGACCTCAAGAGCTCTGAGGTAATCCTTTTTGCGGTGCTCAAGGTGGTAAGCAAGGTCTGAGAGCACCTGGGACCGCAACGCAAAGGGATCGCCCTGGGGGAGACGGTTCCTGAGCTCTTCAAGGATTGCGAGGGCCTTCTCGAAGTCCCCCCGTTCCTCCTCGTGCTTGGCAATCCAGTAGCGGAAAAGATACGCCCGGGGCGTTTCAGGAAAGCGAGCGATATACGCCTGGAGCACAGCGATGGCTTCATCGATTTCACCTTTTTCGGAAAGTATGGCGTCGAGAATCTCCGTAGCTACCCCAAGGCGCTCCTCGTCTTTCTCGCTCTCCACAAAAGATCGAAGGAGCGCTATGGCCTGATCGACGTTCCCCGCTTCAAGCAGAAGCTGTGCCTGGTCGATGGGGTCAAGCGCCCAGGCCACCTCAAGACACCCAAGGAGCACTCCGAAAACCACAAAAACGGCCATGTTTTTCCTTCTCACGCTTTCGCCTCCTCAAAAATCGGCCGAAGACAGGATGATACTCGAGACGCCATGGAAAGGGGGTCCACAACCTTCCGGTGGTCGAGTTCCACGAGGTCCCCACCAAGGAACCGAAAGCCCTGCCGCCCAGAAAGCAAAGCCAGGTCGGCAAAGATTTCCTCCAGGTGCTCAGAGGTGACCCCTGAGGGGAAATGCGCGATCTCAGGGAATCCAAAATCCACATCCCAGGAGAGGTAGAGAAAGCCAGGGGGAAGCGCTAAGAGTTGCCTCCGGATTTCCGACCACTCCCCAAAACTCGAGCACACGAAGAGCCGGTCTTCGGGGAAACCTTCCCGTCGCAAAAGATACGCCAGGAAGTTCCCCCGGTGGATGGGAAAGGAGACCTCACGGGAAGCAAAAAGGTCAAGGTGGGCATCAAGGACGAGGAGATACGGCAGCACCGAGGTTCTTCGCATAAGACCGGCCACTACCCCTCCCGTGAGGGCATGGTCCTGACCGATGAAGAGGAACGGATAGGCGAAAACCCTCGGGGCAAGACAGGTCGCAATCCGTTTCCCTACAAGAAATGGCTCCCCCTCAAGGGCATCGGGGACAATGCAGTAAGCCCTCATCAGGCGGCTCAGAGCAAAGGCAAATTCAAAGAGACGCTTCCCTTTTCCCAGAAGAACAACCGTTCGCGCTTTCATCGCACCCTCCTTCACCATTATATACCCCATGGAGTATAATAGGGAGACGCGTCAGGAGGAGAGTCATGGATCGAATGCTCTTCAGACTTCAGGAAGCCCTTACCCGGCCGGGGTGTTTCCTGTGCCGGCTGGAGGAAGACTACGGCAGGCGTTTCCTCGAAGGGCTTTTCTACGAGTTCGTGAACGACAGTACCGTGCGGCACAAACTCCTGGCAGGAGGGTTCTGCCCTGACCATGCCCGGATGCTCTTCACCCTCCGTCCCTCAATTCTTGGCATCGCCATCGTTCTGCAAAACCTCCTGCAGCACTATCTTGACGGAGGAAAACTCCCAGATCCTGCCCATTGCCTCGTCTGCCAGAACTCAAGAGAACACCTGCAGCACCTTGTCCACCTCCTCCGCACCCGCTGGGAAAGCCTGCGAAGCTTATGGGGAGAGGAAACGTTCCTTTGCACAAGGCACCTTGAAGAATTTTCAGGGGCTTTTCGTCTCGAGCTCGAAGAAATGGTGCGCCAGAAGCTCTCCGGGATACTCGGCCGCCTCTCCCGCCTCATAGAAAAATTCGACTACCACAACACAGACCTCCCCATCACCCCTCAGGAGGCCCGTTCCTGGCAGGAAACCCTGGAGTTTTTCGCAGGGCGCAAACTCCAGAGGGATTAGAAAGGCTTCTCCGGAACCTTCTGCCAGTCCTCGAGAAAGCGGGCAAGACCCACGTCAGTGAGGGGGTGCTTCACCACCTGCATCATAACGGCAAAGGGCATGGTGACGATGTGGGCCCCAAGCCTTGCTGCCTCAAGAACATGCATGGGATGACGAACCGAAGCCACGATGACTTCTGTCGTGTACCCGTAGTGACGAAATACCTCAAGGATATCGGCCACAAGACGCATGCCGTAACCTGCCACATCGTCAAGGCGCCCCACAAACGGGCTCACGTACGCCGCCCCGGCTTTGGCCGCAAGGAGGGCCTGAAGGGGCTGGAAAATGAGAGTGGTGTTCACCCTGATGCCCTCCTGGGACAGCACCCGGATAGCCTTTAGCCCCTCCGGAGTGAGCGGGACCTTGACGACGATATTGGGAGCCCACGAGGCGAGTTCCCTTCCCTCCCGGACCATACCCTCGGCATTCGTACTCACCACTTCTGCGGAAACCGGACCAGGAACAAGCCGGCAGATTTCGAGGATAACGTCCTTGAAGGGACGACCAGTTCTGGCCACAAGCGTGGGATTGGTCGTGACCCCATCAAGGATCCCAAGGGAGAGCGCCTCACGAATCTCCGCAACATCCGCGGTATCGATGAAGAACTTCATCGCCAGCACCCCCTGAAAAACGCAAAAAGCCCGGAGGTTTCCCCCCGGGCTTTGCGATCAGGCCTTTCCAGCACTCCCAAGGAGCTTGCACTTCTCAATGTACATCTTCTTGAGCTCTTCCCGGGCAGGACCGAGGTACTTGCGAGGGTCGAACTCCTCAGGATGCTCGGCGAGGTACTTCCGGACCATGGCAGTGAAGACCAACCGACCGTCGGAGTCGATGTTGACCTTCCGTACCCCAAGCTGAATGGCCTTGCGAATCTGGTCCTCCGGAACCCCGGCGGTGTTTTCGAGCTTTCCGCCGTACTTATTGATGATGTCCACGTACTCCTGAAGGACCGAAGAGGCCCCGTGGAGCACGATGGGGAAACCGGGGAGACGACGCTGGACTTCCTCAAGGATGTCAAAACGGAGTTCCGGGAAGGGTTCCCCGGGCTTCAGCTTGAACTTGTACGCTCCATGAGATGTCCCGATGGAAATGGCGAGGCTATCCACCCCGGTCCGGGCAACGAAGTCCTCAACCTCTTCAGGACGGGTGTAGTGGCTCCTCTCGGCAACCACATGTTCCTCGATGCCGGCAAGGACTCCGAGCTCTCCCTCCACCGTTACCCCGTGGTCGTGGGCGTACTCGACGACTTTCCTCGTCAGGGCCACGTTTTCCTCGTAAGGCAGATGCGACCCGTCAATCATGACGTTGGAAAAACCATTATCGATACAGGACTTACAGAGTTCAAACGAGTCTCCGTGGTCCAGGTTGAGAACAATTGGGATGTTGCTCCCCATCTCCCGGGCCATCTGGACGGCCCCAGGAACCATGTAGCGCAGAAGGGTCTGATTGGCGTACTGCCGGGCGCCCTTGGAGATCTGGAGAATCACCGGGGAATTGCATTCCACACAGGCCATGATGATCGCCTGGAGCTGCTCCATGTTGTTGAAGTTGAATCCCGGAATGGCGTACTTCCCTTCGTTGGCTTTCTGGAACAGCTCCTTCGTGTTCACAAGGCCGAGTTCCGTGTAATGTACCGGCATAGCACTTCCTCCCTCTATAGAATGATTCACCTTTTTGTCCCTTCACCATATTTTACCCCCTTTTCTTCCGGGGAAAAGACCTCCTGTGAACTTTTCTCAAGCCGGAATCTCCGCACAAGACCCTCGAGGTTTGCTGCAAGACGCGTGAGTTCCTCAACCGCCGAGCGAATCTCTTCTAAAGACGCGCTCTGCTCCTCGGTGGATGCCGAAACCTCCTCGCTTGAAGCGGCGTTCTCTTCAGCCACCGAGGCGATGGAAGAGAGGCTTTCAGAAATGTTCTGGATATCCTGGGCGATGTCCTCAATGAGTCTTGCGTTCTCCAGAGAAAGCGCAAGGACTTCTTCCTCGCTCTTTTTCGTCGCCTCCTGGACCTTCTGGGCCACGTCAAAGGAGGAAGCAAGGGCTTTCGTCTCGTCCATTACTCCCTGCATGGCTGAGAGGATGTGCTCGAAGCTCTTCACCACCTCATCCGTTTGGGACACTCCTGCCATCACCTGGGATTCTGCCTTCCCCATCCGTTCCACCGCCCGGCGAGTATCACTCTGGATTTCCCGGATGAGGCTTGCAATCTGGGCAGCGGCCTGAGCGGAGCTCTCGGCGAGTTTTCGCACTTCTTCGGCCACCACGGCAAAGCCTCGTCCTGCTTCCCCAGCCCGGGCAGCTTCAATCGCAGCGTTGAGGGCGAGGAGGTTCGTCTGTTCGGCAATCCCCGTGATGAGGTCGACAATCTTCCCGATTTCCTGGGAGCGGCCTTCCAGGGCCTCGATGCTTTCGGCCACTTCTCTTGAGACCTGTGCCAGGGACACGACGCTTTCCCGAAGAGCAGCAAGGAGCCTCTGCCCTTCATGGGCCTCTGTCTCGGTTCTCTTTCCTGCCTCAGACACCGATTGAATCCCCAGGGCTATGCGCTCCAGGGCCGCGAAGTTCTCCCGAAACTGCTCCCCCATCTCCCGGAGAAGATGCACGTTCTTCTCTGTGGCCTTTTTGAGGTTTTCGGCCCGTTCCCGAACCCGCTGAGCCCGTTCCGCAACGTTTTGCAGGTCTTCACTCTGGCGAGTGGAGCCCTGGGCAACTTGCGAAACGGTCTTTGCGATCTCCTGAGTCGTCCTGGCCACTTCCTCAATCGAGGCAAAGAGCTCTGTGCTTGAGGAGGAAAGGAACGATGCCCCCTGGAGGATTTCCCGCACGAGGTTCCGGAGATTCTCAACCATCGCCACAAAGGCCTGAGCCAGAAGTCCTACCTCATCCCGCACCCGTTGCCCTATTTCCTGGATACTCTCCGTATCCACCCCCAGGTCACCCTGAGCCACTCGCTGGACGATACCCGTAACCTTTCGGATGCCCAGAGCGATGCGCCCTGAAAGGAGGAGGGAGAAGAACCCCACAAGGACTCCGGCAACGACGATCACAACAACGATGAGATTCCGCATGCTGAAGACGGGGGCATAGATTTCCCGGTGAGGGGCTGTAGCCACAACGTACCAGCCGGCTACCTCCACAGGGGCAAATGCCGCGGCTCTGGGTACCCCTTCGTAGGTGTAGTGGGCAACTCCCCGCTGCTTTGCAAACATCTCCTTCCCGAAGGCGTTCAGGGCCTCAGAAGACCCGGAAAGGACGTTCTCCTTGAGGACTTTCTCCGGATTGGGATGAGAAACAATGGTTCCCGTCTGGTCCACGAGGTACCCGTAGCCTGTTTCCCCAGTTTTCAGGGTGGCCACAAGGGCGTCGAGCTCCTCCACCGGAACCTGGTTCCCCATGGCCCCGATGAGCTTCTCGTTTACTATGGTAGGGACAAGAATATTCACCACCCGTTTCCCCGTTTCCGGAGAAATGAACACCCGAGAAATCTGGGGAGCCTGGGTCTCCACCACTTTCAGAAAGGCAGGGTCGTTGCTGAGATCAACCTTCTGTCCTGTCCCATCGGAGCCCTCCCCGTCCTTGTTCACCCAGTAACTCCGCTCTGCCAGCGGGTCCTTTCCCCCTCCTTTGATGTTGGCGATTTTGGTCTCAAACCAGAGGTTCAGCCCATGGGCTACCGAGCTGGCCATGGTGAGGAGCTGTTCCTCATAGGCCTTTGAGAGGGACTGCTGGAAGGCAGAAAGCCCGTACAGAGCGAGGAACACAAGGGGAACAAGGGAAAAGACCAAAAACCACAAAAGCAACCTTCCCTGGAGACTCCTGCGCATGAGCCTTTACCCCCTTCCTTTTCCTTATCTCACATATCGACACTTTCCGGGAAAACTTTAGCGAACCTCCTCAAAAAGCGCCCGGAAAACATCCCGCAAGAGGAACGCCCGCTCCTCGCGAACTCGGGGGAGAAGGACAAAGGTTGCCACAAAGCGAAGGAGGGCAGAAAGGAGAAAGACCACATAGTAGGGCGAAAAATGCACCCCAAGACCCTCCATGAAGTGAGCCACAGAGGGCGCCAGCGTCTCAAGGACAATCCCACCGGCGATATACCCCAGGGCGTTGCCGAAAACCCCGAGGAAGAGGTTCAAAACGGCGATGTAGAAAGAACGATGGAGGTCCGGTGAAAGCTTCAGCGCGAGGTTGTTCACCGTAAGGTCAATGGCTGGCCAGAAGATTCCTGCCAGAATCTGAATCACAAGCACAATCGGGCGCCAGTTTGCTTCCGTAGTCAGACACCAAAGAAGCGGCAAAAAAGAGGCCACCGAGGTGGCCAAAAGCGCAACAGGGACATTCCCGAAACGGTCGGTGAGGCGACCGAAGAGGCGTATGGAAAAGAGGGTCGTGCAGTTTGCCACTGCCTGGACGTAGAGGGCAATGTGGAAGAAATCCATATGGAGGTCCCGAATCATGTACAGATTGAAAAAGGGGGAGGCAACGTTGAACGCGAAGTACCAGAAAACGGCAAAGAGGAGGAACCGAAAAAAAGGAGGATGGGCAAAAACCTCGCGGAAAAAGCGGATGATACTTCCCTGGTATTCTTCCTCATACCTCATGGGAGGATCCTGAACCCGAACGAAACAGAGGATATCCAGAATGCCCAGAACCGCTGCCAGGGCAATGACCACCGAAAACCCCGTTCCCCGGGAGACGGTATCCAGAAACCACCCGATGCAAAGGCCACTCACAAGTGACGAAACCGTCCCAAGGAGGCTCCGGTGCCCGAAGAACCTTCCCCGAAGTTCCAAGGGAACGAGGTCAGCCACCCAGGACATAAAACTCACCGCAAGGAATGCCCCGCCACAGGCAGTGCAGAAGAGAAGCCCCGCAAAGGACCCAAAGAGCGCCCGGCGGTCGCTGACCCAGAGAGGGAGAAGAGCCACGAAAAGCCAGGGAACGCGGTTGGCAAAACCACCGAGGAGAAAGGCAAGTTTCCGCTTTTTAGTCCTTTCCAGCACCAGGGAGGCAAAGACCTGCAGGGCTCCACCGAGAACCGGCAAGGCAAGGAGGAAGGCGTAGAGAAGGTCTCCAAAGCCCAAAGCGTTGGCAAACCCGGCGATGGGAGCACCGGTGGTGACGTTGACGAAAACAATGCCGAAGACAACACCTAAGGTGACAAACCTGAGGTCATTGCGGAGCTTTGGGTCCCTGATGCTTTGAGCGACATCTCGGCTCAGGAGGGAGAACATGGACTATTGCTGATCCCGTTGTTCCTCGTTTTCCCGCCGTTCCTCTTTTGGTTTCTCCCCTTCAGGCCTTCCCTCAAGCCTCTGCAAAAGCTCTAACGCCCTGCGAATCTTGCGGTCCACAAGGTCGTTGAGGGTTCCCTCCTCAAAGGTCCCGTCTTCTTTTCGCTCCCCTGCGGGAATCCCCGTGAGAATCTCCATGGCTTCATCGACTGAAGACACGGCGTACACGTGGAACCTGCCTTCCCGAACTGCCGCAACCACTTCTTCATCAAGCATCAGGTGCTGCACATTGCTTTTGGGGATGATAACCCCCTGGGTTCCGGTGAGGCCCTTCATCTTGCAGGCCCGGAAGAACCCTTCGATTTTCTGGTTCACCCCACCGATGGCCTGGACCTCACCCTTCTGGTTGATGGAACCGGTGACGGCAATATCCTGTCTGAGGGGAACCCCTGCAAGGTCTGAGAGAATGGCACAGGCCTCCGCTAAAGAGGCACTATCGCCTTCCACTCCCTCGTAAGACTGCTCGAAGCAGATGCTCGCAGCAATGGAAAGGGGCTTATCCTGGGCGTAACGGTACCCCAGGTAGCCGCTCATGATGAGCACACCCTTGTCGTGGATGCGACCACTCAGGCGGGATTCTCGCTCAATGTTCACCACACCCTGTCGGCCAAGGTACGTCCGGGCCGTGATGCGGGATGGCCGACCAAAGCTGAAATCCCCAAGGTCATAGACCGCAAGACCGTTCACCTGCCCCACAACCGCGCCCTCAGTATCGATGAGCAGAACGTCCTCTTTGATGAATTCGTCAATCTTTTCCGCAAGGAGATTCAGTCGTTTTTCCCGAGACTCCAGAGCCCTCACCACATGGCGATCGTAGACCCGTTCGGCCCTCTCCTCCCGGGCCCAGAAGTCGGCCTCGAGAATGATGTCCCGCAAAATCCCAAAGCGGGTGGTGAGCTTCCCCTTGTGGGACACCATCCGGGAAGCATGTTCAAGGAGCTTCGCCACCCCACTGCGGTCAAAGGGTAAAAGTCCTTCTTCAAGGCAGAGGCGGCGGATAAAACAGGCAAAGGCGATCACGATATCCTGGCTTTTCCGGACCTCGGAATCGAACTCCACCTTCACCTTGAAGAGGTCCCGGAAGTCCTCGTCAAAGATGGTGAGCAGCCGGTAAACGTATTCGTCCCCAATGAGGATGACTTTCGCATCAAACGGCAGGGGATCAGGACGCAGACCCTGGGGCGCGATGAGGCCAAAGTGCTCAAAGGGATCCTCCATACGGATTTCCCGGTTCTTCAGGACCCTTTTGAGCCCCTCCCAGACACCGGGATTCACGATGAGGTCCCGGAAGTACATGATGACGTAGCCACCGTTAGCCTGGTGCAGGGACCCCGCTTTGAGCATGGTGTGGTCACTGAAATACGTCCCCATGAAGGCCCGCCGCTCAATTCGCCCAAAGAGATTGGTCCAGGTGGGATGGGTTTCAAGAATTACAGGAGGGGTTTCGGTAGCAGAATTGTCCACAAAGACGTTCACCTTGAAGGGCAAAAAGGGGTCCTGGAAGCGCTGGTACGGGACAAGGTGCTGCGGCTGGGCAGGGGTTTCCTGAGAATCCCGGAAAATGTGGAGGTACGAAAGGGTAAACTGCTTGAGACTGGTGAGGAATTCGGTAACTTCAGGGAAATCGGCATACCGGTCAAGGAGCTCCCTGAAAAGGGGCGTGATGGTGAAATCGGCAATCCGGGTATCGAGCTCCGCAATGCGGTTCTTGAGGTCCATTTCAAGCTGGTGAATCCGCTCAAAAACCTCGTTGATTCGGTTTAGGAGCTTCTGGCGACGGGTCTCAATGACTTCTTTTTCCGCTTCGCTCAAGGCAAGGTACTGCTCCTGGGTCATGGGTTTCCCCTCATAAAGTGGGACGAGGATAGGACCCATGGAGGTCATCCGGAAGGCAAAGCCCTCCTCAAGAGCCTCTCGCTCAAGTTCCTGGAGGATTTGTCGGTGGCGTTTCTGGTGTTCATCGATGAGAATCTGGCGCTGGTTCTTGTACTCATCACTTGAGAAAGCCTTAGGGATGATTTCCCTGAGATTTTTGAGTAACGTCTCAAGAAGGCGGGCAAAGGTCTTTCCCTCCCCCCGGGGGAAGCGAAGCACCCTGGGGCGGTCAGGATTGTCGAAGTTGAAAACGTAGCACCAGTCCATGACCGGGGGAAGGAGACCGGCTTCCTTCTTCTCTTTAAGGATACGCTCGATACAGGCCCGAACGGCTGCTGCTCTTCCCGTACCACTTGGTCCCACCACGAAGAGGTTGTACCCCGGGCGGTCCATTCGAAGGCCAAATTCAATCGCCGCAAAGGCCCGATCCTGCCCCACGAATCCCTGGAGCTCCTCGAGTTCGTCCGTGCACGTAAAGGGGAAGGTTATCGGGTCACAGGTCCACCGCAAATCCTCCGGTCGGAGACGGTACTTTGAGAGATCAACCTTCTCCATAGAAATCCCTACAGCTCTACAGCAACAGTCTTCACATTCCCGATGGCTTCAAGAGCACTCCTGAGCTTTTCAACCTCTTCCGAGCTTCCCACAATCTCAAGAACAATGAGCCCTTCATCCCTCTCGTCACACTCAGAGGCGAACTCATGGAGACCAAGGCGGGTTCTGATGTTGCAGCCGTACTGTGTCAAAACCTCCTGGACCCGTACTGCTGTTTTTGGCCGATCTCCCACTTTCACGAGGAGAATCCTCGCCACAGAAGCCACCTCCTCAGATCTTTGGGGATATTATACGCCATGCAGACCAAAAGAGAAACGGAGTATGTTCCCGCCAGCCTTCCCCTGCATAGCATCTCCCTAAAACGCCGACAGAAGCGTTGGGGAAATTTCTAAGCGGGGCAAGGATTCCCAAACACCACATCCGGTGTCCCTCTCAGGAAGACGCAAAACCAGGACAAGTAGAAGAACAAGTAGAAGAAATCCTTCCGGCTCTTGCACTACTTGCCAGACTCGCCAGAAACCAGAGGAAACGAGCAAAGGCCGAAGAAGGAGAACCAAGCTCTCTGCAGGCCTTTCAGGAAAGTGGAGCGGGAAACGGGACTCGAACCCGCGGCACCCAGCTTGGAAGGCTGGCGCTCTACCACCTGAGCTATTCCCGCCCGCTACGAGTGATTATAACACAGCTTTCCAGAACGTCAAGGACCCGCCCCACCCCATTCTCACCACGCAGAGGGTGGAAGTCAGAGAACACAGAAAAAACGAAGAGAGCCCTTCTCTTCTGCGTTTCTCTTTGCTTTTTTGGCCTCGTACATCCTTTGGTCTGCTACCTTTATTGCTTCCTCAACTTCCCCCTCCCCCTTCCACTCGCTTACCCCAAAGGAGAAGGAAAAGGGGAATCTCGAGAGAGCCTCAGCTATTCGCTCGAGTGCCTTTATGGCCCCCTCCTTCGTTCCTCCAGGAAACGCAAGGAGCACCTCATCCCCACCAAAACGAACTGCAATGTCCTCTCCCCGAATGTTCTCAGAGATGACCCGGGCAAAGGTTTTGAGAAGTTCATCTCCTGCATGATGTCCCTTGGCATCGTTAATGTCCTTCAAGCCGTCAACATCGAGCATGGCAAAAGCAATGCTTCCTCTGCTCCGCTTTTGCCGCTTCACTTCTCGGGGAAGCCACTCCTCAAAGAAGAAGATTCGAGAATAGAGGCCCGTCAAATAGTCCCGGACGGAAGAACGCTTGAGACACCGCACAATTCCCCCCACTCCAAAAAGAAGAAGCGATAGCCCCGCAAAGAGGTACACAGCCTGAGGAAAGGGGGCAAAAAGCACTCCCAGAGAAGCAAGAAAAAGCCCGCCGTAGAAAGCGAGATACCAGAACCTCTTCCGGACCAGAAACTGCGTTGCGAAGTAGCTGTGCAGGGCCACGGTACAAAAGGCTACGAGGAAGGCAAGCCGTATGCAGTACTCCATCCGTCACCCCTCCGAATTTCGCTGACGACTGGGAACAACCAGGTTTTTTGCAAGATATTGTATGGTACAATTTCGAGGGTTTCAACGCTCTGTTCCAGGAGGAGCGGAGACTGTGGACTGGGACTTGTACCTTGAGGATCTTCTTAGGAAGATTGAAAGGTCAGAAATTCAAAAGGTCTTCCTTTTCCTTCATCTCCTCAATGGAGAATGGAAAATCCTCTCAGCTTTTACCCCAGGAAAAGGAAGCGATGTAACTCTGCGAGGATTAAGGGTCACCCTTCCCCGGATGGTCGACTGGTCAGAACCTCCGCAGGGGAAACTCGTCGAAAGCAGCCACTGGGAAAACCCGTATTCTTCCCTCCTTCTCTCTGAAGGGCAAGGGGAAAAGGTGCTCCTCTTCTATGTCGCTCCCTGTCCTCTCCTCCTTCTCGTTTTCGTCCTCACCAGAGACATTACAGGGGACATCCGGGAAGCTCTGGGGAACAATCCTCTCTCTTTTCCTTCTCACCTTTACGAAGCGTGGGTAGAGCACAACCGTCATCTTGTTCTTGATCGCTTCCTCCTAAGCTTTGTCTCGCTCCTTGAGGGGATCGACGCCTATACCTACCATCACTCTCTTCGGGTGGCTGCTCTCGCCGAGCAGATAGCTTTCCGTCTTGGTCTTTCGGAGGAGAGGCAGGAGGCAGTGCGGGTTGCTGGCCTTATCCATGACCTTGGTAAGCTCCTCGTTCCCCGGGAAATTCTCCTGAAACCTGGAAAACTCACCGAAGAGGAGTTCGAAGAGGTCAAGCGACACGTCCTGGAGCTTGACCACATTTTCCTGGGAAACGAGTTTGTAGAACCCTACGTTTTCCTCGCCCGTTGCCACCATGAGCGCCTGGACGGAAGCGGATACCTGGGGCTTCGGGAAGAGGAAATTCCCCTCGAGTCTCAAATTCTTGCCGTCTGCGACGTTTTCGATGCCCTGGCCCATGACCGCCCTTACCGAGAGGCGTATTCTCTGGAGGGAACCATCAGAGAACTCACCATCCTGGGAGAAATAGGGAAGCTCAATCGAGAGATTATCCAGGCCCTTCTCTCTGAAATCCCCGAGTACTACCTATCTCCCCTGGAAGGCGAAAAGATGCCCCTCTTTCCTGGTCTTAAGGTGATGGTGCGAAGGATCCGGGAAGGGAAAGAAGAGGGATACTCTGGAAGAGTTGGGGAAAGCGAAGAGGAAAAGACCGTTATTGTTTTCCCCTTCAACACTCCTCCCCTCGAACCTGGAGAGGAAGTGCTCATTTCCTACGAGCTCTCCTACCTCACCATAGAGGCAAAGGCCCGGTACCTTTCCCAAAGTGGGGAACGGCACTTCTTCTCCCTGGAGAGAGCCATGCGGCACAGAAAAAGCTTTATCCTTCCCTGGAGCCTGGAGCTCTACTTCCTGAAAGCGGAGAAGAAAGACCTGAAAGACCTGGTCCGAGAACTTGCACAAAACCCCAAAGGTCTCAGAAGGGCCAGGACTGAGGCTGTTGGCGGGGAGCGCATTGCTCTCCTTGTTGAGGACAGCTCCCTTATGGTTGGGGACAGGGTGGTGCTCCTTTTCGAGGCTTATGGAGAGCGTTTCATCATTCCCGGGAGGGTAACACGAGTTGAGGATCTCGGCTTTGCTCACCGCACCTTGGTTGGAGACTTCGACCTCCCGGAACGGGAGGTCGACCGTCTCTACGGCGTCATCCTCCGGAGGCAGAGGGAACTCCAGAGAAGACTCCTCTGCCGTACTCCCTCATCAGTGCTCCCGAATCCACAAGGCGATATCCCGAACTAGGGTTTCGTCAACGTGCCCGGGTTGTGCGTATTCTCCAGGCGTTGAGGGACCCTCTCCGGGAATGAGGAGGTGGTTCAGGAGGGGATACCACCGGAAAGTCGCCTGAGGGTGAGAGGACAGGGCTTCTTTCCAGAGGAGAAAGTCCTTTTCCCGAACCTGGAAGTCCCGGCCACCCTGGACGACAAGAATGGGACAGGAAAGCCTCTGGACATCCCTAAGGGGCTGAAGCCCCATGAGACTGTAGTAATAACGGGCGTACCCCCCAAGATACGGCACGGCCTCGTCGTCCCGAAGAGCACGTTCTTGAAGGGCAACGACGGTTTTCCTCACCGCCTCAATCTGCCTGGCTTCACTCTCGTCCACGGTACCATCGAGACTGAAAAGATACTCCATCTGCTCGGGAACAAGCTCAGGAAGGGATCGAGCCGGAGCGGCGCAGAGAACGATTCCCCGGACACCTCCATCCCGAAGGGCGATTTCGGGGGCAAGCCACCCCCCGAGGCTATGCCCAAGGAGGAACACCCTCCGGGTATCAACATCCTTCTGTTTCCTCAAAAACTCGAGAGCCGCCAGCGCGTCCTGGATGACTTCCTCTTCCACGGTGAAGGAAGGTAGCACCTGGGCAATCTCTGCCCCATGGACATAGGTCCTCTTATCGTACCGGAACGTGGCAATGCCTTCCCGCACTAAACCCAGCGCCAGGTCCCTGAAGGGTTTACAGGCCAGGACGGTCTCATCCCGGTCGTTTGCCCCGGAACCGTGGACGAGAAGAACACAGGGAAAGGGCCCTTTGCCCTCCGGTAAGGTCAAAGTCCCGGGGAGTTCGAAACCTGGAAGCCCAAAGGTCACTTGAGCTTCCCGGAACCTCTCCGGAGCATAAGGGGGAGGGGAATACACCGAAGCAGTGTAAGGAACAAAGTAGAGCCCGGAGATTCTCTGACGTTCGTCAACCACCACCTGGGCAAGGAGGGTTGCACGCTCAAAGCGGGAGAGCACAGAAACCACAGTACATCCATTTTTCTCCTCTTCCCGCTGCACCTCAAAGGCCAGGAGGTTCCCCAGGTCTTTCGTCATTCCCTCCCAGAGGCTTTTGAGGGCTTCCGAAGACAGAAGCGACCGCATGGTCTCGTCCTCCATGGCCCAGGCCTCCTCGTACATGCCCCTCCGAATGCGCTCAAGAAAGGCCAGACTCAAAGACTTAGGGCTTTCCCCCGCACAGGCGATGGAACCAAGGAGGACCCCCGAAATCACGAGAATAACCCATACCCTGAGCATCCTCTTTAACCCTTCAGGGCCTGTTGCAGAAACTTCCCCATTTCCTGGTCCATCTTGAGAATGTGGTTTTTGAGCCAGTCCACAAGCACCCTGTTCACCTGTACCACGAGGTGAACCCCTGGGCCCTGGGCCTCAGCCTGCTGGCGGAACTGCAGAAAGGTCTGAACAAATTCCTGGTGCACTTTCCGGTGCTCCGCAAGCCCCGAATACCCGTACCGTTCCATGTACCGCTCTTCGGTGGCAAAGTGCTCCACAGCGTACTTCCCGAGGAAATCAAAGATTTCTGGAAGAAGCGTCTTTCCCGTTCCCTGGGAACAGGCCTCAAGGAGACGGTTGACCTGACGGAAGAGCTCTTTATGCTGGTCGTCGATTTCAGCAATACCAGTGGCGAAACGGTCAGACCACTCAAGCATCTTCTTTGTCCTCCTTTCGGAAGGCCTCGATAATGGCCACAGTCATTTCGTACCGCTCAAAAGGTGGCATGAGGTAAATTCCTGCGACCATGTCCCTGATACCCCGGATAACCTCAAGGGCAATAGCAACCCCCTCGTGCTTTGGGTCTTCGGCTTGCGCCATGCGGGCTCGCAAGCGCTCAGGAATGACGATACCCGGAACCTCGTGGTGCAGGAACTCCGCGTGGCGGAAAGACCTGAGTGGCAGAATACCCCCAAGAAGAGGCGGCAAAGAACCGTGGAAAAGGTCGAAAAACCTCTCCAGATCCCTGGGGTCGTAAATGGGCTGGGTGAGGATGAAGTGTGCCCCGTTATCGATTTTCCTCTTCAGGCGCTCAATCTCCTGAGAAAGGTCTTGGGCATTGAGGTTCAGGGCAACCCCGATGGTGAAGTTCGTGGCCTTCCCGAGGGGGTTCCCGGCAAAATCCACACCGCTATTTAACCGGCTCAGGATGAGCACCAGCCCCTCTGAGGTCACTTCAAAAACCGGCCGGGCGAAGGGATGGTCCCCTACAGAAGGCGGGTCTCCGGTAAGGGCAAGGATATTCTGCACCCCTAAGGCTGCGGCTCCAAGGAGCTCCGACTGGAGCGAGATGAGGTTTCGGTCCCGACAGGTGAAGTGGACGATGGATTCCACTCCGAGCTCCTCCTTGAGGATGTGCGCCAGGGCAATGGGGGAGATGCGCACCCGGGCCATAGGAGAATCAGAAATATTCACGGCATCAACCCCAGCCTTTTTGAGGAGACGCACACCCTCCTTAACCCCTTCCAGGTTGGTTCCCTTAGGAGGGGTAATTTCCACAGTGAAGACGAACCGCTTCCCGAGCTTCTCGGCAAAAGTCGAGGGAGGAAAGGAGGCTTCAGAAACCGCCTTCTTCCTCTCGGGTTCAAGGACTTCAAGGGTCGTTCCTTCCTCCAAGTGCCCAATGGCTTGAGCCAGGGCCCTGATATGCTCGGGAGTTGTGCCACAACACCCCCCAAGGATTTTTGCCCCCAGACGGACAAAGGTCCCAGCAAAAGAGGCAAAATACTCCGGTGGGGCTCCGTAGACCATCCGCCCCTGGATGATCTGGGGGTATCCAGCATTGGGCTGGACAGAGAAAGGACCGGGAAGGTGTCGGGAGAACTGCTCGAGAATTTGCACAGCCTCGTGAGGTCCACTACCGCAGTTGATGCCCACCACACAGGCATCGAGGCTTTTCAAAAACTCAAGAACCCGAAGGAGTGAGTCCCCGGAGGGAGTGGTGCCATCGGGGAAAAAGGAGAACTGCACCAGGTACGGGATATTCTGGTCAAAAGACCGCAGCGCTTCCACAGCCAGAGCGACCTCATGGGTTGAGGCCATGGTCTCAAAGAGAACGGCATCAACCCCACCCTCAAGGAGAGCTCCAATTTGCTGCCTGTAGCACTCCCTGGCTCTGTCGTCCTCAACCCCAAGGCCCTTCCCCACCGGCTTCCCCAGAGGACCAACGCTTCCCAGGACATACGCCCGACCCCGGGACACCTCTTTCGCCAGACGCACTCCAGCAAGGACAATATCCTCGACCTTTTCCTCAAGGCCGAAAAGCGAGAGCTTCAGGGCATTGGCACCAAAGGTATTGGTTTCAAGAAGCTGTGCTCCGGAGGCAAGGTACTCCTCGTGGATTCCCCGCACGAGATCCCTGTGCGTTATGCTGGCAAGCTCAAGGGGAGCATCTTTGGGGTACCCCCGCCGGAGGAGTTCCGTCCCCATAGCGCCATCGCAGAGACAGACCCTGGTACCTTTGAGGAACTCAAGGAAAGGCTCCAAGTCGTCTCCCTCCGCAGTTTTTGTCCATTATACCCTGCCCTGCGCCAGTGAGGCAACAATGCATTCCCGAACCACTTCTTTCACCCGGAAAGCCAGAGAGGGGAGCATTTTGTGGACGGCGACATCACCGGGGTGTTCTTCCACAAAACTCCGAAAAGCCTGCAGGTACTCTGCCCGAAGTGCGGTGCTGAAATTGATTTTCCGCACACCACGCGCCACGGCTTTCTGGAGCTCTTCCTGAGGCGTTCCGCTTCCTCCATGGAGGACAAGGGGAAGGCGGGTTCGGTGTCGAATTTCCTCGATAAGGTCAAGCTGAAGCTCTGGTGTCCTGTCGTAGAAACCGTGGCGGGTACCCACCGCCACCGCAAGGAGGTCAACGGACGTCCTCCGGGCGAACTCCTCTGCTTCCTCAGGGGAGGTAAAGGCATCGTCGTTGTCGTCATCCTCGTCACCTTCAAGCCCTCCGACTTTCCCAAGTTCCCCTTCAACAAGCACCCCCAAAGGATGCGCAAGGGCAACAACGTCTCGTGTCACGGAAACATTCTCCTTGAAGGGGAGACGAGAACCGTCAATCATCACCGATGAACACCCGTTGCGGAGGGCACAAAGGACTTCCTCCACCCTGCGGGCATGGTCAAGGTGAAAAGCAAAAGGGATGGAAAAGCGCTCGGAAAGCAACAGGAGAGCCCCGTAGAACATGCGGATATCCAGCGTCTGGTACTCCACCGGGGCAACCTGAATGATGACGGGAGCCCTCAACCTCTCGCCTTCTTCAAGAATCCAGAGGATGAATTCAGGTACAGGAACGTTGAAGGCCGGAAGGGCAAAGTTCCCTTCTTCAGCCAGGCAAAGAAGCATGCTTGATGGAACCAGAGGCATGGTGGGTTCTCCTTATCCCTTAACAGCGCCAAAGGTCAATCCCCGGACGATGTACTTCTGAATCGCCACGGCAAGAACAACAGGAAGCCCCAGGGCAAGGATAGCTCGTGTGGCCATGAACCAGAACTGCACCCCCCGGGTATCCTCGGCACCCGCAAGGTACACGGGGAACGTCTTGGCCCGAAGGGAGGTCAGAGAAAGGGCGAAAAGGAACTCGTTCCAGGTAAAGGCCACGCATATCGCCACCACGGCGACAATCGTGGGAGCTGCAAGAGGCAGGGCGATTTTCCAGAAAGCGGTGAACTCGGAACACCCGTCAACAGCTGCCGCCTCCTCAAGCTCCACTGGGAGCTCCTGAAAGGCCTGTCGAGTGATGACCACCGCAAAGGGTAAGGTGAAGGTGGCGTTCACAAGGATGAGCGCCAGACGAGTGTCGAGAAGGCGCAGGGTTCGCATGATGAGGAAAAAGGGGATGACTACGACCACAGGAGGGAGGACCCGCTGCGAGAGGTACCATATGGTGAGGTCGCGATTTCGAATTCGCCGGAACTTAAACCGGGCCAGAGCATACCCTGCAGGAACCCCCAAAGCCATGGCGATAAGGGTGGCGAAGATGGCAACGACGACACTGTTGAGGAGAGCCATGCGACTCTCCCGCACTGAGAGTTCCGTCCGCCAGTTCTCCAGCGTTGGCCGAAACTGAACGAAGGGCACCGAGAGCCCTGTCACCGTAAAGGTCTCTGCAGGAGGCTTGAGGGAGGTTACCACACCCCAGTAAATCATAAAGAGTGCCCAGAAGAGGATAATGCCAACGAGAACGTACCGGAAAACCAGGGCGACTTTCGAGCGTTTCCTGACAACTCCCATAATTTCCTCCTACCCGTAAACTTCCCGAATCCGGCGGAAGAAAATATTCACGGCTACCGACACCATGGCAAGAAGGAGATACCCCAAAACTGAGGCATACCCAAAGTCGAAGAACTTGAGGCCAGTCCGGTAGGTGAAGAGAGAATAGACCTCCGTTGAGGTTCCCGGACCTCCACCGGTGAGGCTGTACACCACATCGAAGATTTTGAAGGACTCAATGAGACGCAAGAGCAAAACGATAACGATGACCGGCTGAACCATGGGAAAGGTAATCTTTCGGAAAATTTCCCACTCCGAAGAGGAATCAAGGTACGCTGCGTCGTAGATTTCTTCAGGAAGCGACTGGAGTCCCGCAAGGATGACCAGGAAACAGAAAGGCGTCCACTGCCAGATATCGAGAAGAAGAATCGCCACCCAGGCCCAGAAGGGATTCGAAAGCCAGGGAATTTTGGTGCCAAAAAAACTCATGAGGATGCTATTAATGGGTCCGCCCTCTTCGTAAAAAACCGTCAAACCAAGGTATCCCACTGCCACCGGGGTACAGAAAATGGGAAGAATGAGCAGGGCACGGAACAGGGATTTCCCCTTGATCTCCTGGTGGAAGAGGAGAGCAATCAAAAGCCCCAGAATGACCTGGAGCGTCACCGTCACGGCAACGTAGACAAGGGTTATACGCAGCGAATTCCACATCTTGTAGTCGCTCAGAATCCGGGCAAAGTTTGCCAGACCCACAAAACGGGCAGGTTTCCCCAGGCGTACCCGGAAAAGAGTAAGACCCAGAGAGTACACCAGGGGGAAAATGGTAAAAGCCAGAACCCAGAAAATTGAGGGGAATAGAAAAAAGTACTTGATGCGTTTCCTTTTCACGTTTCTCCCCCCCTCACAGGGAGGGAGGAAAACCTCCCTCCCCGAGCCGTCCCTCACTTCCCGTACCCAATGGACTCCTGGTACACCTTGAGTTGCTCTTCACGTCCGTAGCGGTTAGTAATATCCTCCCAGTCCTTTGCCACCCGGTCAAGAGCCTCTTTCGCCGAGACCTGGCCTGTGTAGGCCTCAGAGAGGTGACGATCCAGCGCCACCCAGTATTCGTTCCCACCAGGAATCCGCAGGTACGGCGCGATATTGGGGGCAAAGAAGTTATCGTAGTAGGCTTTCAGGTATTCCTTGGCGTCCTCAGGGTTGAATCCGTTCGCCACATAGTCGTCAAGGCTTGCCGTACCGTAAGGCGGCAGGAAATGGAAGCGGGCTCCAGGGTCAACACCGGTCCAGCCTCTCTGGACATTCCAGAGACTGATTTTGTTCGTAGCGTGGAACGCCAGGAGATGGTACACAACCTCGGGGTGCTTTGAAAGGGCCGAAATCACGCCATGCCAGGAACCGCCGGTGGTGTTCCCCCAGACGTTCGGGGTGTCGAACTTAACGAACTTCCCCTGGGAACGGTCGTACACTTCGTAGCTTCCGGGAAGAATGGAGCACCCGAGTTTCCCCTTGATCTTCGAGCGAGTCTCATCCTGAACCAGAGACCCCACATCGCCCCAGGAGAAAGTGAATACCGCTTTCCCCCGGAGGAAGTAGTCCCAGGCTTCGCCAAGACTCCAAGCCACCTGGGCATCGGGACCGGTCTTCTGGAGCTTGAGCTGGAATTCCAAAGCCTTAACGTGGCCCTCGCTGTTAATGAGGGGCGTCATATCCTCGGGGTCAAACCAGTAGACATTGTGGTACTTGTCAACCTTTTCCCCAGGAAGAATGCAGAAGGGAGCAGAAAGTGAGGCATAGTGGTACATCCCCTGGGCACCGACTTTGAGATGCATGACGATACCTGAATCCGGTTCACCATCATTGTTCCAATCCCATCCGTTGAAGAACTCCGAGATATCGTAGAGCTCGTCCCAGGTCTTCGGCGGGATGTTGTACTCATAGCCGTATTGCTCTTCGAACTTTGCCCGGTAATCGGGATTTGTCAGGATATCCTTGCGGTAGTAGAGAATCTGTCCGTCGCAGTCGTTGAGCGGCCCGTACCATTTGTCGCCCCAGGTGTAGAGCGTGCGGATGGAAGGTGGGAGTGAATCGGGATCCCACTTGGGGAAACGAGGATCTTTCATATAGTCGTCGATGGGAATAATGTACTCACCGGCCACGAGCTCGCCCATCCAGTCAGATCCGATGAAGAATCCGTCGTACTGGCCAGTACCGGTCATGAGGTCGGTCATAACCTTGGGATAGTGCTCCGCATAGGGAATTTCAACGATGTTGAGCTTTGCTCCAGTAATCTGTTCCCAGGCATCCCGCCACTCATAAAGTGGCCCAGAAATGCCGCCTTTTGGCCCACCCTGATTCACAGTAACTGTAATGGTGATACCCTCAAAGGGCTTTTCCCCAGAAGCTGCAATGGTCCCAAGCTCTTCTTCAGTGAAGGTGATGGATTCTCCAGAAGCATTGGTCAGGGTGATATCAGCATGAGCCACTGCCACAGCAAGAAGGAAAACCATCACAATTCCCCAAAAAACTCCTCGCCTCATGGCATTCCCTCCTTTTCGCAAGAGTCTACGAGAAAAAATTGCAAAAGCTCAAAAGGTCTCTTTTACCCAGCTTCTCACCCCCTTCAGGCCTCACCTACCGATCGCTCAAGGAGCGCCTTTGCCACCTCGCTGTCTACCACGAGGACGTTGATGTACCCTCCTCGAAGGACCGCTTCAAGCACCTCGAGCTTCTCTAAAGAACCAGCAACACCAAGAACGTAGGGGATGTTCCTGAGCTTTTCCAGAGGAATGCTCATCACCCGCCGGTCGAACACCTCATCCGCCAGAGACCCGTCTTGGCGTAGAAAGTGGTAGAGGATATCCCCCACAACGTCTTCCTTTTCAAGAACTGCCGCTGATTGGGGGTCGCTGAGGAAGAATTTCGGGACGATGGAACCGGGTTTCCGGGGGTCTCCCATGCCCACAATGGCTGCCTGAACCTCGTCCCAGAGCTCCACCACCCGGCGGACACTCTGGTCTGAGTACAGCGCCCGGGCAATATCCTCGCTATCCACAAGAGCCGGGGCGTACAGGGGAACGAAGAACCCTCCGATTCTCTTTGCCAGCTGGTGCCCAAGCTCATTCACCTGGAAATCCACCTCTACTTGACCCACAGCTCCGATAAGGGGTACCACCGTAAGGGCGATCTTCCGTTCAAAAAAATTCAGCGCCTCGTACACGGTTCGCCCCCACCCAATGCCCAGCACATCCCCATCCCGAAGCACAGATTCAAGATAGCGGGCTGCAGCCCGACCAATGCTCCGGCGGATAAGGGCCGGAGACTGTAGGGAAGCAGGAACCACAATGGCCTTCTTCAAACGGAAGCGCTGCACAAGTTGTTCCTCAAGCTCAGTGAAGGTGGTTGTCGGATTCACCAGACGAATCTCCACAATGCCCTGCTGGCGGGCTGCTTCAAGAAGCCGCTGGATTCGAGAGCGGGAGAAACCGAGTTGCGCGGCAATCTCCTCCTGGGTCAGGCCATCCTCGTAGTACAGGCGGGCTATCTCGTAAAGAAGGAGCAAATCCTCGTTCTTCTCCTCTGACGTCAAGAACGTTCCCCCTCTCTGTGAGCACTTGCCCTGAACAATCGCTCAAAAACATTGTAGGGAACCAACTCATCTCTGTCAAGGGATAGTCCGGAGGGCAATGTGGTAAAATGAAGGAGACCATGGGCTTTCGAGAGTGGCTCAGGGAAAAACTCAAAGAGAAGAACATCAGCCAGTTCGAACTTGCCCGGCTTTCGGGGGTATCCCAGTCGGCCATCTCCCGGTGGCTTCGGGGCCTTCGGGACCCTGACCGAGACTCCATTCTGAAAGTGGCCAGAGCCTTAGGAGCCAGCGAGAAGGACATCGCCCTCCTCCTCGGGCTTGCGGAGGGAACGCTGTTTGCCGTGGAGGAAAGCGAGGTCTCCGTTCCTCTCCTTTCGGGAGAAATTCCCTGTGGGACACCTGTCAACGGCTTTGAGGAGTACATCGTGGGAACGGTTCCCCTCAACGAGTCCCTCCTTTCCCTGCGCATTGGCCAGGCCCACAGGGCAGGGCTTCGACTTTTCGCCGTGCGGGCCCGGGGGGATTCGATGGTCGGGAAAGGCATCGTTCACGGGGATTTTGTTATCTTCTCCCCGGACATCGAGGTCCAGTCCGGGGATATCGGCGTTGTGGACATTGAGGACGAGGGACTCTGCATCAAACAGGTGTTTTTCCAGGGCAACACGGTCATCCTCCAATCGGCCAATCCCGCCTATCCTCCGCTGGTTTTCGTCGACCGCCCGGTTAGGATTGTAGGGAAAGTCCTTTTGAGCCTCTCCTTCCACTAATATTCCTCTTGTCATAGTTTATTCCTTATGGTATAATCCAGCCCACACAACACCTGGAGGTGGCGCTATGGCATCACGGCACCTTTTCTATCTCTGGAACAGGAGGCTCAAAGAGGAGGGGCTTGGTGTGGGAAGGCCCTGGAGGGAAGTGCCCCTTCCTCCCGAGAAAATGGAACGACTCCTTCGCCTTCCCCGCCCTTCCCAAAAAAGACGCATTGCCCTCCCCCTTGAAGTCCTCTCCCCCAAGCAACGCAGGGTGGTTGAGCTCCTCTTCTTCGAGGGACTTTCAGAAAAGGAGGCCGCAGAACGCCTCGGCATATCCCGCCGGTCGGTGCGCATCCACAAAAGACGCGCCCTGAAAAAGCTCAGAGAAACCCTCGATTGTTCACAAAACCGTCACAGTTCCCCCAAAGAATCGTCACAGTTCCGCAGTACAGTAAAGGCAACATCACACAGAGGGAGGTTGAGAACATGAGGCGATTCACCATCCCGGTGGTTCTTGGAGTACTGGTAACGTTCTTTGTGACGGCACTGGCTTTTGCCGCACCCCGGTTTGGCGGCAGGGGACCGGAGAATGTCTGGTGTCCCCAGGAAGGTCGAGGAATGCGCTGGGGTCTGGGGAGCATCACCCTCTCCGATGAGCAGAAGGCCAAAATCCTGGATATTGAGAAAAACTTTCTCACCAAAGCGGCAGACCTCAAAGCCCAGATTCAGGCAAAAGTTCTGGAGCTTCGGGAACTCCAGCTTAAAGAAGCCACGCAGGAAGTTGCAGAGAGCATCCGGGCAAAAATCACAGAAATCCTGGACCTCCAGGGGGAACTCTCAAGCCTGAGGAAGGATATGTACCAGCAGATACTGAACGTGCTCACGCCAGAGCAGCTCAAGAACCTCCCACCTTTTGGGTGGGGCATGGGCAAAAGAGGCCCTGCGGGCTTCTGCCCGAGGTTCTTCTGAGTACTCCCTCCTTGGGAGCCACACCCCAGGGCCCCCCTCCTTCCCCCCTTGCTCTGGGGTGTGGCGTTGTATAGAATGAGAAAGCCATGGGGAGAATCCTCGTTGTTGATGATGAACCATCTGTGGGGGAAATCCTCCGCCTGTACCTTGAGCGAGATGGCTTTGAGGTCACGGTGGTGTACGACGGAGAGGCCGCAGTCGAGGCGGTGAAACGTCACCCTTTTGACCTCGTGCTCCTTGACCTCATGCTCCCGAAAAAAGACGGCTGGACGGTATGCCGGGAAATTCGGAGCTTCTCCACAATCCCCATCATCATGCTCACCGCTCGGGGTGAGGAGGTCGATCGGGTTCTCGGACTCGAACTGGGGGCCGATGACTACGTTCCCAAACCCTTCAGCCCCCGGGAGGTTGTGGCCCGGGTCAAGGCGGTCCTCAGGCGAGGGAAACTCCAGGATACTGCAAAACACCAGGTCGTTCGCCTTGGACCTCTTGTGATCGACCACGGGGCCAAAAAGGTCCTGGTGCAGGGAACTCCCATCAGCACAACACCAAAGGAATTCGAGCTTCTCTATTTCCTTGCCCTCCACCCCAACCGTGTTTTCAGCCGGGAGAAGCTCCTTGAAGAAGTTTGGGGGTATGACTTCCTTGGAGACACAAGAACCGTGGATACCCATATCAAACGCCTCCGGGAGAAACTCGAGGCCGCTGGGGCTCCACCCCTTATCAAAACCGTTTGGGGTTATGGATACAAGCTCGAATTTGAGGAACCATGAAGCAGACGCTTTTTGGCAAGTTCTTCCTCTCGTCACTCCTCATCCTCACCGTGACCTATGCGGTGCTTTTTGCCAGCATGTCGCAGCTTTTCGGCCAGTTCTACCTCTCCCTGAAAGAGCGGGAACTGAAAAGGCGGGGGGAACTCATCGCCAGTGTTCTCACATCTCCCACTCAGGAAATCCCTGAGACCGTGAAGCGCCTGAGCGAGGGTATTCATGTGCTCCTTGTGCCTCTCAACCGTCTCTTTGCCCCAGACTCCCCGCTCCGCCATGGTCCCCAGATGATGCGTCCCGGAGCAATGTTCCGGCGTGTCTTTCCTCTCCAGGAACTCGAGAACCGCCTTCGCCAGGGTAAGGCGGTGACTTTCCAGGGGGTGCTCCCTGTTCTTCGCCAGGAGATGCTTGTTGTCGCTCTCCCCCTACCCCCTGATGCTCCGCCTCAAGCAGTCCTCTTCCTCTCCACTCCCCTTGCAGATATCCAGATGACCGTGAAAACCTTCCGGTACCTCCTTTTGTGGTCCGGCCTTGTGGCCTTTCCTCTGGCCGTGATTCTGGCGTTTCTCTTTTCCCGTTCCCTCTCCGTGCCACTTAAGACAATGCGCACCATGGCCCGGGCCATAGCCTCGGGAGACTACACCAAGCGCCTGGAAATTCCCCCCGAAGAGGAGCTCGGGCAGCTCGCCCGGGACTTCAACACCCTCTCTCAGGAACTTGAGCGAACCATCAGGACTTTAGAGAGGGAAAAACGGGAGATTGAGAACATCCTCCTTGCCCTCAAGGAGGGTGTGGTGGCACTGGACCTTGAGGGACGCATCCTCTCGGCAAATCCCAAAGCCCAGGAGGTCTTCGAAACCCCTCTTTTTGGGAAAGCCCGAATTGATGATGTTCTCCCCCAGAATGTCGCTACGCTCTTCCAGGAAACCCTCAAAAGCGGAATGGCTACCCAGGGGGAGTGCGTGTTCCGCTCAAAGCGCCTCATCATCCGGGTTGCTCCGCTTGAGGATGAAGGAATGCCCTACGGGGCCGTAGGGGTTATCCAGGACATCACCGAGCTCCGTCGGGCCGAAGAACTCCGCCGGCAGTTCATCGCCGACGTGTCCCATGAACTCAAGACCCCCCTCACCGCCATCCAGGGGTTTCTCGAGGCCGTCCTTGACGGCGTCATTTCTTTCGAAGAATTCCGGGAAAAATACCTGCCCCTCCTCTACGAGGAAACCCTGCGGATGTCCAGGCTCATCCGGGACCTCTTGGACCTTTCCCTCATGGAGTCAGGAAAGGTTCAATGGGAGATGGAACCGGTAGACCTTGCTGCCCTCACCCGGGAGGTTGTTCTCAAACTCACCCCGCTTTTCCGGGAAAAACGCGTGAACGTCGAAAACCACCTTGCCCTCCCCCTTGTGGTCTTCGGCAACCGTGACCGCCTTGCTCAGGTCCTCACCAACCTCCTCCACAATGCCATTCTCTTTTCTCCCGAGGGCAGCACCGTCACCATTGAGGGAGAGGAAAGAGAGGGCATGGTGACTGTCTCAGTGCTCGACGAGGGCCCAGGGATTCCGGAAAATGACCTCCCCTTTATCTTTGAGCGATTCTATCGGGTGGAGAAGTCCCGTTCCCGGAAAGGCGGTGGTGTGGGGCTCGGTCTTGCCATTGTGCGGGAAATTATTGAGCGCCATGGAGGCACGGTGGGCGCAGAGAACCGACCCCAGGGAGGGAGCCGGTTCTTCTTCACCCTGAAGCACGCCTTCCGGGAAGACGGGTCCGCTCAACAGCCCGGGAAAGACCCAGAGCAATGGCCCCTCCAAGGAGAGCAGTAACAAGTTGCGGGACCTGCATGGCCCGGGCAACAGGGGGAGGAACGGCAACGAGGAACCGAACCGCTTGAGAGAGGATGAGGTACTTCACCAAAGCCCCAAGGCAAACTCCTGCAATCCCAAAGGACAGGGATTTCCTCTTTGCCAGGAGTCCAAAAACCGTCACCAGTGCTCCATTGCCCACCATGATGAAAGGCACCATGGGGCCAAGGGGTGCGGGAAGGATGCCTCGCAGAAGGGCCACCCAGGGAGTGAAAAGGCCAATGATGATGCCGCTCAAAATACCGGAGGAAATGGTCGAGAGGAGCAGAAAGGCGTTCACCAGAGGACCAGTAAGCATCTGGGGGAAACCGAAAGCCTGCACAAGGAGTGTCAGGGCGAAAAACATCGCCGTCTGGGTCACAAAGCGAGTCTCCTTTAGGCGTTTCACGGCGCATCACCAAACCTCAAGGTAATGACACTTGCCATCAAACCGGGGGCCCCCGAGAGTATACGGAAGGCGATGCCGGTACAAGGGACCGGAAACCACCAGGGTGTGGAATTCCCCTCCCTCCCCACAGGGGTCAATACCCAAGGCAAGGAGTTCGACAACAAGACCCTCGTCGTACCTTCTTCCGAGGAAATCCTGGGGCACCAGGCCGTCTTTCACTACGATGACGTATGCCTCAAAACCCGCACGTCCCACCTCAAGGGCAACCTCTTTGTGGTCCTTCCCCCAAAGGGGCAAAAAAGGGATGACACCGGCCTTCTGACAAACCCGTTCCACCCACTCCCGGTGCTCCACAACATCGATATCCCCAAAAACCCCAAAGGTGATTCCTCTCTCCTTCAACGCAAAAAGACAGGCAAGGAAGTTCTCCTCGTACTCCGTCCAAGACGTGGGACGAAGGAGAATAGGAATGCCCATTGCCTCGCTCTGGCGGCGCAGGATTGCCGCAGGAATACGATGGGATGAAGATTTCTCGCCATCCTCCCCGAGCATGGAGAGGAGCATCACAACGTCAAGGCCTGCTTGCTTTGCTTTCCAGAGGCTCAGGTGCGAGTCCTTCCCACCGCTAAAGGAGACAAAGGCCCGTGGTGCCAAAATTCCCACCCCCGTTGCAAAATGAGCTCCCATGTGTTATATTCTCTCACAACACCGGAAGAAAGGAAAGCGACGAAGGGGAACAGTAGGTGCTCGCGGCGGTCCAGAGAGCCTGCGGGAAGGTGGAAGCAGGCCCAAAGCGACACCGAAGCTCGCCTCTTGAGTGGCTTGCTGAAAGCAGTAGGCGGCCCGGAAGCCTCCCGTTACGAGGAAAAAGCGACCCGCTGTTGCGGGTAAAAAGGGTGGTACCGCGGGGAAAAACCCTCGCCCCTTTTGGGGCGAGGGTTTTTTGTTCAAAAGGCCAGAAAGGAGGAATACCATGAGAAGCACAAGAGTTACCGAAGGCGTTGACCGCTGCCCACACCGTTCGCTCTTCTTTGCTACAGGCATCACCCGGGAAGGCCTGAAAAGACCGCTCATTGGCATTGCCAGTGCCTTTTCAGACCTCGTTCCCGGACACATCCACATGCGGGAACTGGAACGCTTCATCGAACGAGGAGTGGAGGCAGGAGGAGGAACGCCCTTTGTCTTTGGAGTCCCGGCAATCTGTGACGGCATTGCCATGGGGCATGAGGGAATGCGTTTTTCCCTACCCAGCCGGGACATCATTGCCGACGCCATCGAATCGGTCGTCGAGGCTCACGCCCTTGACGGTGTTGTCCTCCTCACAAACTGCGACAAAATCACCCCAGGCATGCTCCTTGCTGCAGCCCGCCTTGACATCCCGGCCATTTTCGTCACTGCCGGTCCCATGCTCTCTGGACGCTACCGGGGACGACGCCTGGCTTTTGTGCGGGATACCTTCGAGGCGGTGGGACGGTACCGGAAAGGCGATATCGACGAGGCCGAGCTCTTCGCCCTTGAAGAAGAAGCCTGCCCCGGGGGAGGGTCTTGTCAGGGACTGTACACCGCGAACACCATGGCGTGCCTTGTGGAGACCATGGGCTTGAGTCTCCCAGGATGCGGAACAGCTCTTGCGGTATCGGCGAAAAAGCGGCGTATTGCCTACGAAAGCGGCAAGCGCGTCGTGGAGCTCGTCAGAGAAGGATGGAACGCCCGGAGAATCCTCACTGAAAGAGCCCTTCGGAATGCCATCCGCGTGGACCTGGCCCTTGGGGGATCAACCAATACTGTGCTGCATCTTCTCGCTCTTGCCCGAGAACTTGGGCTTGAGAGTATTTCTCTCAGGACGTTTGACGAACTTTCCCAGGAAATTCCCCACCTTGTGCTCCTTGAGCCAGCAGGAGACCTCTTCATGGAGGATCTGGAGTTCGCCGGGGGTATTCCTGCCCTTTTAGCCACCTTAGGAGACCTCCTCGAAGATACTCGGACGGTCTCGGGAAAAACCATTCGGGAAATCCAGAGATCCGTGAACTTTGTGGATCGCTCGGTGATTCGACCCCTCGACAACCCCTACAACCGCGAAGGTGGCATCGCGGTGCTTTTCGGATCCCTTGCGCCGGAAGGAGCAGTGGTGAAACAAGCAGCGGTTGACGAGAGCGTGCGCGTGTTCCGGGGGAAAGCGGTGTGCTTCAACAGCGAAGAGGAAGCCATGGAGGCCATCACCTCGGGGAAAATCACCAAAGGTTCGGTCGTGGTGATCCGCTTTGAGGGCCCCCGGGGAGGCCCGGGCATGCGGGAGATGCTCGCCCCAACGTCAAGCATTGTGGGCATGGGGCTGGCGAAAGACGTGGCCCTGGTGACTGATGGGAGGTTTTCGGGTGGCACCCGGGGGCCATGTGTTGGGCACGTGGCACCCGAGGCCTTCGTAGGAGGGCCAATTGCCTTTGTCCGGGATGGGGATGAAATCCTCATCGACATCCCCCGCCGGAGGATTGAACTCCTGGTGAGCGAGGAAGAGCTTGAGCAACGCAAAAGGGCCTTCGTGCCACCAAAACCCCGCTATGAGCGGGGGATTCTGGCTCGCTTTGCGAAACTCGCCTCCTCCGCATCTCTTGGTGCAAGCATGTCCTGAAAAGGAGGTGGGTAGCAGTGCGCATGAAAGGTGCCCAGGTTCTCGTGGAACTCTTAAAAAAAGAGGGTGTGGAGTTCATCTTCGGGTACCCCGGCGGTGCGGTTCTGGACATTTACGATGCCCTCTTTGATACTCCCGAGATCCGTCATATCCTCGTGCGACACGAACAGGGGGCGGCTCACGCTGCCGACGGATATGCCCGGACCACAGGGAAGGTGGGAGTGTGCATCGCCACTTCTGGGCCAGGGGCCACGAATCTCGTGACAGGTCTTGCCACAGCCTACATGGATTCCATCCCCATTGTGGCCCTCACCGGACAGGTTTTCACTCACCTCATCGGCAAGGACTCCTTCCAGGAGGCCGACACCACCGGTATCACCATGCCCATCACCAAACACAACTTCTTAGTGACAAACGCCGAAGACCTGCCCTACGTGATCCGGGAGGCATTCTACCTTGCCTCTTCCGGCCGCCCGGGACCGGTGCTTGTGGACCTCCCCCGGGATGTGCAACAGAAGATGATTGAGCTCGTTTACCCCGAGAAAATCAAAATCCCGGGGTACCGGCCAACCTACAAGGGCCACGCCAAGCAAATCAAACTCGCCGCCGAAGCCATCGGGGAAGCAAAGCGCCCCCTTCTCTACGTCGGCGGAGGCGTCATTGCCTCAGGAGCCTCCGAGGTCCTTTTTGAACTTGCCACCAAAGCCGATATCCCCGTGGTGCATACGCTCATGGGGAAGGGGGCGTTCCCTGAAAGCCATCCCCTGTCTTTGGGCATGCTTGGCATGCACGGAACGTACTGGGCAA
>JAPWUU010000043.1 GCA_028275365.1 Candidatus Caldatribacterium sp. | reverse complement strand
GTCACGAGCTCCTCTTTCCTCAAAAGACCCTTGCGCTCGAGTTTCTCCTTGTGGCGCTTGACCTGGCGCTCGAGTTTCTCCAGAACTTCATCAAAGGCCGTTCTCCAGTCAGGCCCTTCTCCTTCCCCCCGGAGCACCACCCCGCTTGCGGTCATGGTGACCTCAACTTTTATTCGTCCGCGTTCCGAGTAAAAATGCACCGTCACGTCCAGGATACGTTTGAAGAACCGCTCCAGCTTTGCGAGTTTCTTCGTCACATGGTCCCGGATAAAATCGGTGATTTCGATGTTTTTCCCTCGCACCACAATTTCCACCGCTTCAACCTCCCCGTCTTATGGAATCGGCTCCACCACAATGGCTTCCAGACACCGTGGAACAACAACAGGATCGAAAAACCCGGCACCTCTTGAGAACGTGTTCGCAAGACCACAGGCTGTGGCAAAACGGAGAGCCTCCGCAAAAGGTGCCCCCTGGGAAAGGCGAAGGACAAGCACCCCAACGAGGGTATCCCCTGAACCGATGAAATACTCCCCGTGGACAGCCTCCTTGAGCCTCACAGACCACCGCTTTCCTTTCCAGGAAGCCACAATCCCCCGGGGGCCATCGGAGAGCACCACACATTCCACTCCTTTTTCCTCAAAGAGCTTCACAGCCCTGAGCTTATCCTCGAAGGAACGGATGGGAAAACCAAGAACTTCTTCGGCTTCCTTCACATTTGGTTTTACCATAAACAGGGGATTTTGCAAAGCCCTCCTCATCGGCTCCCCCGACGTGTCCACGACCACCCGTACGCCTTTCCTCAAGACCCTTCTTGTGCACTCTGCGTAGAAATCGACCCGCAATCCCCGGGGGAGTGACCCCGAAAGAACGAGGTAATCCCCCTCCCCGGGGTGCTCTTCAAGGAAGCGGAGGCACTGCACCGCCTGAGCAAGAGGCACCACAGGTCCGGGTTCGTTGATGACCGTGTGCCGCCCGGTTTTCTCTTCGTGGAGAACGGTAGTGATTCGCGTCTCCTCCTGAAGTGGCCAGAAGAGAACATTAAGGTTCTCTCTGCGCAGGCTTTCAACCATCATCTCCCCCACTCTTCCTCCGAGGAAAAGGAGGAGCTTCGCTTCCCCACCGGCCCGGTGGATTGCCCGAGCCACGTTCACCCCCTTTCCCCCGGGAGTCACGGTGACGTCCTTTGCCCGGTGGACCTCGTCGAGGACGACTTCGTCAAGAACAAGGAGGCGATCCAGAGCCGGGTTAGCGCAGAGAACGAAAATCACAGGGGGTGCTCCTCCAGGAAAACTTCCACTTCTTCTTGCGTCGGCAGGGCCGGGATGGCACCTTTTTTAGTTGTGGTGAGTGCACCAACGGCGTTGGCCCGCCGTGCCGCGTGGTACAGTGCATCTTCCGGGATTTCTTTCCCATCCCGGAGGTCTTTCCAGAACATGTACAGGGAACTCAAGAGCCCGGCGACGAATCCATCCCCTGCTCCTGTGGTGTCCACCGTGGCCACAGAAAACCCGGGGACCTCAAGCCGCTTTTTCCCGCTGACCACAAGGCACCCCTTCTTCCCCAGCGTCACCGCAATGAGCGCAAGACGGTACCGCTCCTGCAAGAATGCCAGGGCCCCTTCAAGGCTTTCGCTTGCAGCAATGAACCTCGCCTCTTCCTCGTTCACCTTGAGGACATGGGTTTTCTCAAGCCCCTGGCGCATGCGGAACCGGGCCTCCTCGGGGTCCTTCCAGAGCTGCAACCTGAGGTTGGGGTCAAAGGATATGAGGTACCCGTACTTCTCGGCAAGCCCCAGTGCTTTCAAAGTTGCGCTGCAGGCAGGCTCGTGGGTCATGGTGATGGAACCAAAGTGGAAGACCCCGCTCCCCTGAAAGCATTCCTCGGTGACATCGCTCTGGTCAAGAAGGGTGTCCGCCCCCGGGTCCCGGTAGAAAACGAAATCCCGTTCACCCTCTTTCGTGAGGGAAACGAAGGCCAGGGTGGTTTTGGCCTTCTCTGTCATGGTGAGAAAGCGAGTGTTGACGCCATTTCGGGCCAGGGTCTCCCGTAAAAATTCTCCAAAGGCGTCTTTCCCCACTTTCCCGATGAAGTAGGTTTCAATCCCGAGCTTAGCCAGCCCCACCGCGACGTTGGCTGGAGCTCCTCCAGGAGCCTTCTCAAATCCCGGAGCATCCTTCAGCGTTACACCGCTTGCGGTGGAAACGAAATCGATAAGGAGTTCCCCAAGGCACAGCGCCTTTTTGTCGAGAGACACCAAGGTCCATCACCTCACTCCGCAATTCTCCGGTAGAAAGGAGCCAGTGCCGGGTAGAGGTCCCGCCAAATACGGTAGAGGTGCTCGTACCTTGCCATAAGGTGTTCATCGGGGAGGACCTTTTCGGTCACTGCCACAGCCTGGGCACAGGCTTCCTCAACGTTCCGGAAGACCCCTCGTCCCACAGCAGCAAGGAGGGCGGCCCCAAACGCCGGACCCTCGTCCACCTTCACGCCGAAGAGGGGCACCCGGTACACCGCTGCCTGGATTTTCCGCCAGAGCGGACTCCTTGCTCCACCACCGATAGCCCGGACTTCCTCAATGGGAATACCCATCTCCCGGATGATTTCGAAGGAATCCCGCATACCAAAGGTCACCCCCTCCATCACCGCCCGGACGAGGTCGTTTTTGCGGTGCTTCAGGGTGAGGCCGAAGAAAACTCCCCGGGCAAAGGGGTCCGCGTGAGGTGTTCGTTCCCCAGTGAGGTAAGGAAGAAAGAGCAACCCTTCGGCTCCGGGAACCGATTTCTCTGCCTCTTCACTCAGAAGTTCATACGCGTCCTTTTCAAGGAGCATGGCCATGTTCTTCTCCTCAAGCCCTAAAACGTCCCGGAACCACCGGAGAGAACCTCCTGCCGAAAGCATCACCCCCATGACGTGCCATTTCCCGGGGACCGCATGGCAGAAGGTGTGCACACGGCCTTTCGGGTCCACCCGGACCTCGTCGCTAAAAGCAAACACCACTCCCGAGGTACCGATGCTTGCCGAAACCAACCCGGGCCTCACGATACCTGTGCCGATGGCTCCCGCCGCGTTGTCCCCGCCACCGGCAACCACAAGGACGTCCTCCCGCATCCCCAGAAGCCCTGCTACCTCCCGTTTTATGCGCCCCGTCACTTCGGGCGATTCAAAGGAGGGTGGGAACCAGGAGGGAGAGAAATCCAAAGCCTTGATGAGCTCTTCCGACCACTGTCTTTTGGGAACATCAAAGAGGGAGGTTCCTGAGGCATCGGAGACATCGGTGGCAAATTCTCCTGAGAGCCGGAAACGAACGTAGTCCTTGGGGAGGAGCACTTTGGAAATCCTCTGGTAGACCTCCGGTTCGTTGTTCTTCACCCAGAGGATTTTCGGTGCCGTGAAGCCAGGAAGAACAGGGTTACAGTTAATGCTCATGATGCGCTCAAGACCAACTTTTTCTGTGATTTCCTGGCATTCCCGGGCTGTCCGCTGGTCACACCAGAGAATCGCCGGGCGAAGAACTTCACCCCGGTCGTTCAGAAAGACCGAGCCGTGCATCTGGCCTGTGAGGCCGATACCGGACACATCCCTGGGGTCAATCCCCGAAATCTCCAAAACCTTTTTGAGCGCCTGCACCGTCCCCTGCCACCAGTCTTCGGGATTTTGCTCGGCCCAGTTCGGGCGAGGGGTGTACAGGGGGTACTCGGTCACGCTCTTTCCCCGGAGCTCCCCCCTCTCGTCGATAAGGACAACCTTGCACCCTGTCGTTCCCACATCAATCCCCAGAAAGTACTCCATACCCTCCCTCACCTCCAAAGGTCCTTGAAGGAAAGCTCTCTTTTGAGGAATTGTACCACATTCTCCGTCGCGTCTTTCCTTCCCGGAAATCCAGGCCTTTACACCCTTTTGCTTGCAGGATACAATGAGGAAAGGGCGAAGAAGATGAGCCAAGAGAGCCTTCTGGACCATGTGCTGACGAAGCTGCAGGACTTTGGACCCCGCCCCTCGGCCTCCCACAGGGAGCGGGAATTCCTCCTTTTCGTCCGGGAAACCCTCAATCGCCTTGGCCTTCAAACAGAGTGGGAGAGCTTCCAAGCGCCGGCCACCTACACCTGGGCGTACTTGGTGCTGTGGCTTGGGCTTGCCCAGGCAGGTCTTGTCCTTCCCCGCATTCCGCTTCTTTCGGCCATCTCAAGCCTTGTGTTCCTTGTCCTTGAGTACTTTGAACTCTCGACCTTTCCTCTCGTGAGCCGGCTCTTTTGCTTCCACACTTCGGGCAACGTCTTAGGGAAAAACAGCGAAGACCCGGAGGTCGTTCTTCTGGCCCACGCCGACTCTGCCACCACCTCGATCTTCTTCCATCCCCGCTTTGTCACCAACCCCCGGGTATCGCTGCTCCTTTTCATCATTGCATCGCTTGCCATTGCGGGAGTGAGCGTGCCTGCCCTATTCTTCCCCCTGAAACTCTGGTTCTGGATCGCCCTGCCCTTTGCCCTTTACCTCCTCTTTCTCGCCTTTGGGCACCTCCACCGGGAAGTGGCCATGCCACCGTCCCCCGGGGCAAACGACAACGGAAGTGGTGTGGCCGTGGCTTTAGAGCTTTCGCGAATCTTCAAAGAGCAGGGAATCCCCTTCTGGGTTGTGGTCACGGGAGCCGAGGAATCGGGTAACTGGGGAGCTCTGCACGTCATCGCAAAGCATGGGCCGAAACTGTGGGGAAAGCCCATTATGAACCTTGATAACATAGGGAGCGGGACGCTCACCCTGGCTACTCAAGAGGGGATGTGGAAGATTTACGAAGCCCCGCCAGACCTCGTTGCGGAGTTCCGGAAGCTCCCCCTGCCCTTTCTGGCCTTCCGGCCTTACCTTGGGCTTTCCACCGATGCTACCCCCTTCCTTGCTCGGGGATTCACCGCCGCAACCATCATCGCCCTGGGGGGAAAGGGGCTACCGGTGAACTGGCACTGGCACACCGACACTGTGGAGAACCTTGAGAGAGACAATCTAGAAAAGGCTGTACAGCTTGTGCTTTCGTGGATAGCGCACCGCCGTGGGTCCTCTGCAGAGTGTTGAGCTGCTCCTTGCCATGCAGCGTGTTTCTTCGCCTCTCCTTGACCTCCTTATGCGGGGGATGTCCTTTCTGGGGAGCGAGTTCTTCTACTTTGGTGTCCTCGTCTTCCTCTACTGGAAGACGCAGAGAGCTCTCGCCATACGCCTGGCCTTCGTGGTCCTCATCTCGCTGTACGTGAACTTCCTCCTGAAAGCCCTCTTCGCCCTCCCCCGTCCTGCAGGAGTGGGCTTGCGCATCCTCGAAACCCCCGAGGATTTCTCCTTCCCGAGTGGCCATGCCCAGTCGGTTGCCTCTTTCTGGTTCTTCCTGGCCTTCTTCTTCCGGCGGCCTTCGTACTTCTGGATTGCGGGGGTCCTGACCCCGTGCGTCGCTCTTTCCCGAATGTACCTTGGGGTCCACTACCTTGGGGATGTGGTCTTCGGTGCCTTTCTGGGCATGTCCTTCGCCTGGTTCCTTGCCCGGTTTTTCACCAGGGTCTCCCTTCCCACTCTGCGTCCCTGGGCAGTGGGAGCACTGTGTGTCCTGGGAAGCCTAATGCTCTTCCTCTTTGCCCCAAGCCCTCAAGCGGTGAAAGTTGCAGGGTCCTTAGGTGGGGCACTCTCCGGATACTTCCTCACGACGCTTTTGGGGCTAAAGGAAAGAAAATTTCTGCCGAAAGAATATCTATGGGGAACGGGAATGGTCCTTGTGGCCTACTTGGGAGGGAAAATGGCCCCGTGGAGTGGTGCTCTTTGGCTTTTTGGACGGTATTTCCTGGTGAATTGCTGCGCCACCTTCTTCTTCCCGCTTCTGGCGGAAAGTGTGAGGAACAGGAGGGCAAGAGGTGACAGTGCTTGTCGTGATCCTTAGTTTTTGTCCTAACGAAATGCTTTTTGTGGAATGGCATGACAGCACTGTTTCACCTTCCCCGGCACCCCTCTGGGACCAAAAGGGATAGAGAGGGCGATGATTGGGGTTATCCTCGAGAACGCTCAGGGAGAAATTGTTTTTGCGAACGACGAAGCGCTGCGCCTTCTCGGCATCAAGCAGGAAGACCAGAAGGCGTTCCGGACACTCTGTGAGGCACTCCCAGGAAGTGCGGGGAGCTGGATACCCTGCTCCATAGGCTGCGGCTCCTCCACCCTTGAGGTACTGGTCATCCCCCTCGCCAGAGGGGGAGAGTTTTTTGGGAGGGCAATACTCCTTCGGGAAAGTCGCAGCGTTTCGCATAAAGAATGGAACCTTGCTGCAGCCATTCTCGATGCCATTCCCGATTGCGTCTACGCGAAGGACAAAGACCATCGCTTCCTGTTTGCCAACAGGGCCACCGTGAGGCACCTGGGTCTTTCCACCAGAGAGGAATTGCTTGGAAAAACCGACTTCGACCTCAAACCCCGGGAACTTGCGCAACGGCACTGGAACGAAGAAGAAGAGTTTCTGTGCGCTGGACGGGAAATCCTGACGAGAGCGCGTGAGGTCGACGACCTGACTGGAAAAGCCTGGGTTGCTACCATCAAAATCCTTCTCCGAAACGACCAAGGAGAGGTCATTGGCCTTGTGGGCGTGGACCGGGACATCACAGAACAGAAGCTCGCAGAGGAAGCGCTGCAGGAATCGGAACACGAGAAATCCCTCATCCTGAATGCCTTAGGGGAACAGGTGACCTACCTTGACCGGGATTTCCGGATCATCTGGGTGAACGCAGCCGTGCTGCACAACTTTGGTCGACCTCCCGAATACTTCATCGGGAAACGGTGCTTTGAGGTGATTGAGGGACGGGACACTCCCTGTCCGGGCTGCGCTGTGGCGAAAACCTTCGAGAGCGGAAAGCCAGAAACAGGAGAGGTGATTTCCCGAAACGGCGTCATCTGGCTCCAGAAAGCCTATCCCATCTTCGACGAAGAGGGACGAGTGACTCGAGTGGTAGAAATTTCAAGGAACGTTACGGAGGAAAAGCGGGCTATCGAGCGGATCCAGTACCTCACCTTCCACGACCCTCTCACCGGCTGTTACAACCGGCTCTTCTTCCTGGAAGAACTGAAGCGCCTCGACACCCCAAGACAGCTCCCCCTGAGCATCATCATGGCCGACGTGAACAACCTGAAGCTTGTCAACGACGCCTTCGGCCACAGAAAGGGCGACGAGCTCTTGCAGAAGGTGGCTGGGATTCTCTCCTCATCCTGTCGAACAGAAGACCTTGTGGTCCGCTGGGGAGGTGATGAATTCCTTGTGCTCCTCCCCAGAACCCCCGCTACCGTTGCACAGGACATCATGGAGCGGATCCGAAAACGATGTGCCGAGGAGTCCCAAAAAGACGAAAGGCCCATTCGGATAAGCGTTGCCCTGGGATGCGCCACCAAAGAAAAGGACGAAGACCTCCTTCAGGTGATTAACGAGGCTGAGGTACAGATGTACCGGGACAAATTCGCCGACGCCCGGATTGTTCGACATCTCACCCTGCTTTCACTTGAGCAATCCCTTCGAGAAATCCCCGGGGAAATGGAAACCCACTGTCAACGTCTGCGGATTCTGGCTCGAAAGATGGGCGTGGCTTTGGGTCTTTCCCAAAAAGACCTTGAGGCTCTGGACCTTCTGGCTCGCCTCCATGACCTGGGAAAGCTTGGTATCTCTCGCGATCTTCTCGCCAAACCTGGACCCCTCACCGACGCCGAGTGGGAGGAGGTCCGACGGCACCCTGAAATTGGCTACCGCATGGCTCAGGTGTTCCCGGAGCTTGCCCCAGTGGCCGAGGGTATCCTCGCCCACCACGAACGTTTCGACGGCACCGGATATCCCCAGGGGCTCAAGGGAGAAGAAATCCCCCTCCTTGCCCGCATCATCGCCATTGTTGACGCTTTCGATACGATGACCAGCGACCGACCCCACCGAAAAGCCCTGACCAAAAAGGAAGCCCTGGAGTACATTCGCGAGAACGCCGGAACCCAGTTTGACCCAGACCTTGTTGCCCTGTTCCTTAGCATTCTCGAAGAACCCAAAAGCCCTTCCTCGTGAAGGCAGGTGGGGAGGGCATACCCTCCCCACCCGGTCACTTACAGTACCTCGAAGAACTTTGTGGTTTCGAACACTCGACCGTACGCGTCCTTAAAGGTAACGGTGACCTTGTGGAGACCTCGTTTGAGGTGCTCCGGAAGAGGGGCAACGTACGTATGGGTGGACCCCTTCATCTGCATCCAGTCAGGAAGCCCTGCGTGCAACCTTGCGGCAAAGGGGTCAACAAGCGACTGGTACTCCATGGGTTGCGGTGGAAGGTCATCAATGGCGCAGAGGACTTCCGAGCGGCTATCGGCGTTGAAGACGTTGGCAAGGACGAAAATCCCGCCAAGCTCCTCCTTGGTGAAGACTCCTTCGGGGAATCCAGCGAGACTCCTTGTCGGAGACGGCCGGGGGGAGAAGAAAGAAACGTTCATCTGACGGGAAATCCCAAAGGGGTAGAACGTGTCCTTCCAGGTATCCCTGCTGAATTCAAAGACGAAGTACCCTTTGGGGACACCGTCACGGGTATAGGAAAGGGGGATGCCCAAATCGTCTTTGGGCCCACTCCACCAGGAACCACAGGCCGCCCCGACGAGAATCTGGGGGAAGGGAAGGTTGGGGCTCCAGTCACCGAAAGAATCGCCGGGGAAGAACCGCTCGATGGTGTGGGTGTGTCCGGCAAGGAAAAGTGCCCTCCGCCCCTCGAGGAGGGCAAAGAGCTTCTCCCGGTTCTTCACCTGATGCTTTTCGGCTGCCCGGTCGATGTAGGAAACAAGGGGGATGTGCATGGCAAAGACGATAAGGGCATCTTGAGGAACAAGGGCGAGATCCTTCTCAAGCCAGAGGAGCTGTTCTTCAGAAATCTCACCGTGGTACTCCTTCCCATCCCACATGACGGAGTCGAGGACCACAAAGTGGACTTCTCCGATGTTGAAAGAGTAATAGGTGGGCCCAAGGTAGCGGGAGAATGTTTCGTGCTTTGCAGCATTGTCAGGAGCGTCAAAGTTCATATCGTGGTTGCCAAAAACGTACCAGGTCGGGATCCCCATTCCCGCCATGACCTGGAGATACCGGGGGTAGAGATTCAGGGGGTCGTTAAGGTTGTCCCCAAGGACGATAGCGCACCGTGCACTGGACTGTCGCTCAGCAACATCGGCAACAATGCTATCCCTGAGGTACTGGATTTCCTGGTGATTCGTTACCTGGGTATCCCCAAGAACGACGACCGAGAAGTCCTCGCTTTCCTCAACGCGATAGAGAGGGAAGTTCACCTCCTGGGGCAGGGGTCCCGTGGGGGCAATACCGGGGTACTCCTTAACGGCTTCAGGAGACCCATTGGGACGATGGAGGTAGAAGAAAAGCGGGGTATTGTACTCGCTGAGGGGAAAGGCATACCCAGAGGGCTTGGTAACGAAAACACACATGTTCTCCCGAACAGGGAGTTCATACCGCCCCGCAGCATCGGTGACCACAACCTCCTGGCCATTGGAGACGGGAACACCGGGAATGCCCTGCTCTCCAGGGTCCAGAGCACGGTTGCCGTTTGCGTCCTCAAAGACCACACCACGCACCGCGCTCTCCTGGGCTAAAACCACACTCCCAAGGAGTACCACCAAAAACACAAGGACCACACCTACATACCGCCTCACCACTGCAACCTCCTTTCGTAAGTTCTACCAGGAGCATAGAACAGCAACATTCAGGGAGTATAAAGGGCGGGTAAAAAGGGTAAAAGTTCGGTGAAAAAGGTATAATAGGAGCAGAGAGGAGGGTGAAAATGGAGCGGCGAAGACTTGGAAAAACGGACCTCCTGCTTTCGCTTTTTGGCCTTGGGGGGTTCCACCTTGTGGAACTCTTCAGGGACGATGCGGTCCGGCTTGTGCACCTTTACCTCGATCTTGGGGGGAACTACATTGAAACCGCCGAAAGCTACGGCCACGGAGACTCGGAGGCGAAAATCGGCGAGGTCCTCAAAACCCGTCGCAACGAGTGCTTTGTGGCTACGAAGTCCCAGAAAAGAACGAAAACCGAAATCCTCCAGTCCCTTGAGGAAAGCCTGAGAAGGCTCAACACCGACCACGTGGACCTCTTCTTCATCCATGAACTCAACCGTTTTGAAACCCTTGAAGCCATCACCACCCCGGGCGGAGCCCTGGAAGGCCTTGAGCGAGCAAAACGAGAGGGAAAAGTGCGCTACGTGGCGTTTTCGAGTCACGTGACTCCCGAGGTGGCAGTAAAGGCCCTCGAGGTCTATCCTTTTGATGCCCTCATGATCCCCCTCAACTACTTCGACCGCTTCAACTTCCCGGGCTGGGAAACGGAGGTCCTCCCCCTCGCCAGAACCAGGGACGTGGGGGTTTTGGCCATGAAGGTCTTCGC
>JAPWUU010000042.1 GCA_028275365.1 Candidatus Caldatribacterium sp. | reverse complement strand
GTTCTTCATCCCTTCCGGCATCCTGGGCCATAAGAGCGTCGAGGATTCTTTCTTCTACAATTTCCCTCACTCTCTCCTCCTGAGTCTTGATGCGTTCGTTTTTCACCATACGAATGGCAAGCTCAGTAAGGTCCCGGATGATGGACTCCACATCCCGACCCACATACCCGACCTCGGTGAACTTTGTCGCCTCCACTTTTAAAAACGGTGCATTGGTGAGTTTTGCAATACGACGGGCGATTTCTGTCTTCCCAACTCCTGTTGGACCGATCATGATGATGTTCTTTGGGGTGATTTCCTCGGCGATTTCTGGGGGGAGCATCCGCCGCCGCATCCGGTTCCTGAGGGCAATAGCCACACACTTTTTGGCTTCACTTTGCCCCACGATGTACTTATCGAGCTCCCGTACGATTTCCTCCGGGGTGAGACTCTCCTCCATCACGTTCTTTCCTCCCCTAAGGTTTCCAGAAAAACGTTGTCATTGGTGTAAATGCAGATTTCCGAGGCAATCTGGAGAGCAATACGGGCAATGTCTCGGGCTTCGAGGTTGGTATGGCGCAGAAGCGCCTTTGCCGCTGCTAAGGCATAGTTTCCTCCTGAGCCGATGGCGGCCACCGGCTCATCGGGTTCAACCACATCACCCCGACCAGAGATAAGGAAAATATGGGAGGTGTCCATGGCCAAAAGCAGCGCATCCAGCTGGCGCAGCACTTTATCGGTACGCCACATCTTCGCCAGTTCTATCGCTGCACGGGGGAGATTACCACCGTACATGTTGAGCTTCTCCTCAAGGCGTTCAAGCAACGTCAAACAATCAGCCCCGCTTCCTGCAAAACCCGCCAGCACTCTGTCCTGGTAAAGCCGCCGGATCTTCCTGGCTCCCCGTTTCAGAACGGCCTCGTTCATAGTCACCTGGCCGTCACAGGCCATTGCACCTTTTCCATCTTTCAGGACGGCAATAACAGTGGTTGCGCGCATCACGTCTTGTTCTCCCTCGCTCCCCAGGCGTGAGGATGGGCACTCTCGTACACCTTTTTCATTTTATCCCAATCAAGGTGAGTGTACACCTGCGTTGTGGACAAACTTGAGTGCCCCAGAGCTTCCTGGATCACGCGCAGTTCCCCCCCACCGGCGAGGAAGTGGGTGGCGAAGCTGTGCCGGAAGATGTGGGGAAAAACCCTCTTCCCCCAGATGCCGGCTCTACTCGCTGCGTTCTCCACAATGTTCCTGATCCCCCGGGGCGTGAGGGGTTTTCCGGAGCGGTTCACGAAGAGGAATTCAGCCTTCGGGAAGGCGGTGCTCCAGAGCTCAAGATACGTCCCCAGGGCTTTTCTTGTGGCTTCGTTGAAAGGAACGATTCGCTCTTTCCCCCCTTTGCCTCGCACCCGGATTGTGTTTTTTGTGAAGTCTATGTCCTCAAGCCGTATCCGGGAAGCCTCGCTCACCCGCACGCCGCTTGCGTAGAGGAGTTCAAGGAGCGCCCAGTTTCGCACCCGGAAGAAATCCCCGGGATGTTCGTCCCTTTCCCGTTTCAGGGTATCAAGGATTCTTGTGACCTCCTCCTGGGTCAGAAACTGGGGGAGCTTTTTCTCTACACGGAGTTGTCCGAGGCCATCGCAGGGATTCTCTAAGAGGAAGCCGCGGCGGCGCAGAAACCGGAAGAAGCTCCGAAGAACTGAAGCACGATGGCTCTGGGAAATCCGTTTCAGCTGGCGGTGTACACGGAGGTACACGAAGAAGTCATTCACATCCTGGGCGTCCACAAAACAGAGGTTTTTCCCCCGGGCCCGCAGGAACTCCACGAATTGGCCGAGAACACGAAAGTAGTTCTCTAAGGTGTGGGGAGAACACCGTCGCTCATTCTGGAGATAATTCCAGTACGCTCTGAGGTACTCTCTCTCCTTTTCGCTGCACTGTGATTCGAAGCGGTACACCTTCCCAATCCATCTCCTCTCGCAGGGCCTTCTCGATGATATTCAGGCACTGTTCTTCCTCGTCCTTTTCCCGGATACCCTCCACCACCGCGAGGAAATGGGGTGGCGCTATACCCTGCTGGAGCAGTAGCTCAAGGCGAGGTTTCCTCCTTCTGGGAAGTATGGAGAACTGCCGGTGAATCCTTTCCCGGACTCTTCCGTTGAGGACGTCCTCTCGAACCGTCTGGTGGAAACGGGTGACCACACCGGCCATGAGGGGAAGGAGTTCCTCCCGGACCGAGGAGGCATCAAGGGCTGAGCCGGCGCGGAATGCCGCATAGTGGAGGGCGGGAAGGTCAATGCGGGCCCTCTTACAGAGTTCCGATAGGGACAGGTTTGGGTTTTTGGCAAGGAGTACGTCAACCTTATTCACGAACACGATGCAGCATTTGTGCAGTCGGGCGATTTCTCCGGCAATTCTCCGGTCCTGGCGGGTCACACCCTGAAAGGGGTCAAGGACAAGAAGACAGAGCTCAGCGTCAGCAAGACGCTCCGCGGTTCGGAACGTCGCGTACAGCGTGACCCGATCCCGGATATTCTTCCTTCTGGGGAGGCCAGCGGTATCCACAAGAAGGTAGTGGCCGTAAGACCCCCGCAACGGGGCTTCAACAGCATCCCTTGTGGTTCCAGGCACCGGACTCACGATAGCCCGCTCCTCCCCAAGAAGGCTATTAAAAAGCGTTGATTTGCCCACGTTGGGTTTTCCCACAATGGCCACAGGAATGCCTCCTGTGGGGGATATCGCGGAGGCTTTAGGGTTTCTGAATTCTTTGAGCTCTCGGAAAATAGCCTCCTTGAGGCGGGCAATGCCGTCTCCATGCTTTGCGGAAATCTGGAAAACCTTTCCTCCTGCAAGCTCGAGAATCTCGGGAGGAGGTGGCTCATGAGTGATGCCTTCGCGTTTGTTCACTACCACGAAGAATGGGCGCTGCTTCCTGCGAAGTGCGGTAATAACCTCGGCCTCTACTCTCGTTAGTGGCACCCGCCCGTCGACAAGAAAAAGGACAAGCTGGGCTTCCTCAACAAGCCGCCAGACACGTTCCTCCACTGCTTTTTGCAATCCTTCCTCTCCCAGGGATATCCCTCCGGTATCCACCAGGCGTATTGCAAGACCTTTCACCGACACCACGCGTTCAATCCAGTCCCGGGTAACACCCGGGGTGGGGTCCACAATGGCGACCCGTTCACCCACAAGGAGGTTGAAAAGAGTCGACTTGCCTACGTTCGTCCTTCCGACAAGGACGCAAAGAGGAAGGTTATCCCTCATGGCCAAAGAACCCCAGCACTACAGTGACCGGAGGTAGGCGACAATTTCCTGAACGACCCAGTCCGGAGTTGACGTACCACTCGTGACGAAAAACGATGCCTTCTTTGGGAGCGAAAGCGATCGGAGCTCAGTGGCATTCTCCACCCAGAACACCGGCACTCCTCGCCTTCTGGCGAGGACAAAGAGTGAACAAGTATTGGCACTGTGCTTTCCTCCAACAACAATAACCACATCTTCTGGATTTTGTTCCAGGTTTTGCTCGAGCTCCCTCTGGCGCTTTTCGGTTTCATCGCAGAGGGTGTACATTATTCGGACTCCAGAGAGGTTTTGCTCCCGAATCCAGTTCTCGAATTGTCGCAAAAGAATACTGGGAAAGGTTGTCTGGGCCAGCACAGCAAAGGGGCCCTGGTGGTCCGCAGCAAAGACCCTCTGCCACTCCTCCGGAGCTGCAACGACCTGCGCTTGTTTTTTGAGGACACTCAGAAGGGCCTGGACCTCAGGGTGCGAAGCCTTTCCAAAGACCACAAGGTGGTACCCTTCCTCCTCAAGTTGCCGGGCCAGAACCTGAACCCGTTTCACCTTCGAGCAGGTTGTGTCGACGATGGTTACGTTCTTTTTCAGGAGTTCTTCCCGTACATCCTTCGGTATCCCGTGGGACCGGGTGACCACAACAGCCCCGGAGGGAATTTCCTCGGGATTCTCGACGATGCGGGCACCTCTGGCACGGAACGTTTCCATGGCGTCGTGATTGTGCACGAGCTCTCCCAAAAGGTACACTGGGCTACCAAGCTCGAAAGAGCGCTCCGCAAGCGCAAAGGCCTGCCGTACCCCCTTACAGAATCCGAAAGAGGTGGCCACACGAACCCTCATGATTTCCCTCCGTCGCCAGGATGTAGAGTTTCTCCACCACTTCCTCTACGGTGAGGTGTGAGGTATCAACGACCACCGCGTCTTGAGCCTGCCGTAGGGGAGCACAGGACCTCTGGGAGTCGATGCTGTCTCTCTCCAGGAGGTTCTTCAAAACCACCTTGTAATCCACTTTCTTCCCCCGCAAGGCGAGTTCTTGCCATCGCCTCCTGGCCCGAACCTCCGGAAGGGCGGTGAGGAAAACCTTAAGGTCCGCTTCAGGAAGGATAACCGTTCCAATGTCTCTTCCCTCAACCACCGAGGGCCGGGAGAGCGCAATGTGCCGCTGCACTTCCCTGAGAAAGTCCCGCACTTCGGGTGCTTTTGCCACATAGGAGACGAGTGTGTCGACTTCAGGAGTCCGGATGTCCTGGGAAACATCTCGACCGTTCAGGAGAATCCTGGTCTCGCCCCCGGGGCAAATGTCGATGCGTACGGACTGGAGGAAACGGGCAATTCCTCCCCTTTCTAGGTCCTCCTTTCCCAGACCGAGTTCGAGGAAGTGCAGCGTTACGGCCCGGTAGAAAGCCCCGGTATCGAGGTAGAGGTAACCAAGCCGCTGGGCAAGGAGCCGGGCAACCGTGCTTTTCCCCGCTCCGGCAGGGCCATCAATGGCGATGTGCTGTTTCACGGCCTTTAGCAAGCCTCCTCGACGGTGACACTCTGGATGCCAAGCTTTCCAAGGTCTGTAAAAAAGGAAGGGTAACTCACATCCACACAGTCGACGTCCTCAACCACCACGCTTCCTTCGCCCAGAAGGCCGGCGATGATGAAGCTCATGGCAATCCGGTGGTCGCCAAAGCTCTGCACGGTTCCACCCCGAAAGGCGCATGGGCCATGGATGGTGAGGCCGTCCTCTTTTTCCTCGACGTTCACCCCCAGGGACTGCAGGCCCCGGGCAATGGCGAAAAGGCGGTCGCTTTCCTTTACTCGGAGTTCCTGAGCGCCGGAGATGACCGTTGTCCCCCTGGCTTTGGCTGCAATCACGGCAAGAATGGGGATTTCGTCGATCACAAGGGGGATCTCCTCCGGCTCCACAGATGTGGCCACAAGCTCGGAGTACTCAACGAGGATATCTCCCCGCTCTTCTCCAAAGGTTTTTCGTCGCCCAAGCACGCGGTACCTTCCACCCATCCGTTCAAGGCACCGGAGGAACCCTGTCCGTGTCGGGTTCAGTCCTACATCCTGAATGAGGAGGGAACTCCCGGGAATGCAGAGCGCAAGAGCCATGAGGAAGGCGGCCGAAGAAATGTCTCCCGGAAGGTCGAAGGAAGAGGCGGAGATTCTCCCGGGGGGCTCAACGGTGATGACTCCATGGTTTTCGTGAAGCGGTACGCCCACATACCGGAGCATATTCTCGGTATGGTTCCGTGATGGAAGGGGCTCAACAATGGTGGACTTCCCCTCCCCCCACAGTGCAGCAAAAAGGAGTGCGGATTTCACCTGAGCACTGGGAACTTCGAGGACATGGTGGAAAGGCAGGACGCTGCCCTTCCCCCGTATGAAGAGAGGGGGGAAACGGTCTCCCCCTCTTCCCCCAATCTCCACCCCGGCTTTCCTGAGGGGTTCGATAACCCGTCGCATCGGTCGGCGGCGAAGGCTCTCATCCCCTGTGAGGACCGTTAATCCCCGGATTCCTGAAGCAATCCCTGCCATGAAACGGATTGTTGTTCCCGAATTCTCTGCGTTCAGGACATCCTCTGGTTCCCTGAGCGCAGACAACCCTCCACTCCGGATGACCACCTTCCCCTCTTCGGGGAAAGCGCGGACCTCAACCCCCAGAGCGCGGATGCAGGAGAGCGTTGCAAGGCAGTCGCGACAGAAGGAGAACCCGCTGATGCGAGTTTCTCCCTCGCTCAGGGCCCCGATGAACGCTGCTCGATGACTCAGGGATTTATCCCGTGGACACAGGATGGTCCCCTGGAGAGTACCCCGGAAGGGCGAAACCAGTGCGCGTCTCACGTCTTCCCTCCTCCTTGGTAAAGGTCTTTCCTTAGAGACTGAGCCCCGCGGAGGTAAACGTGACGAACCTCCCGTGGACCCTTTGGGGTGTGGGCAAGGACGAGCATTCGAATGCACTTTTGTAAAGCCCCCTCCACATCCATTTCCTGGGCACAGAGGATAGGAACGTAGCGGAAACATTCCTGTTCCCTGATGACCTCCGCAGGGAAAACCGACCTGAGATCCGGTGTGGCAGTGATGAAGACCCCCGCGATGTCGTCGGGAGAAAGTTCGTTCTCTGTGAGGATTTGGGTGAAGAGCTCAAGGCTTGCTTGTTTGATCTCTTCCCGCTCATCCCGGTCAACCGTTATTGCCCCCCGGATTCCGCGTACGACCTTCACTCAGTATTCGAACCCCCTTCGCGCCTGAATTCCCCTCTCGAAAGGATGGCGAATGTTCCGTATCTCAGAGACAAGGTCGGCAATCTCAAGAAGTTCCTCGGGGACCTTTCTCCCCGTCAGGACGACCTCCACCCAGGGTTTTCGGGAAGCAAGGACCTCGGAGAACTCCTGAAAGGTGAGGAGCCCCCATAAGAAAGCATAGGGGAACTCGTCGAGAATGACAAGGTCATGAGTGCCTTCAAGGAGGGCCAGACGGGCCATATGCCAGCCGCAGAGGAATTCCTGCCTTTCAAGAGGTCCAGGACTCCCGTTCCGGATGAATGTTCCGGTTCCAAACTGGTAGTATTCCACTCCCGGAAGAAACTGAACCGCCGCAACCTCTCCCGAGAACCTCCCTTTAAAGAAGGCGAGGAAAAGGACTTTCTTTCCGTGCCCGGAGGCTCGCAAAAGCACCCCCAAGGACGCAGAGGTTTTACCCTTCCCATCTCCAAAGAAGAGCTGCACAAGGCCTTTCTCTTCCTTCACGTCTGCCTCCGCTCCGCAAGGTACGCCCTGAGTTTCTCCTCCTCATCCTTCCGGAGATACCGCCATTTCCCCGGGGGAAGTTCCGGGTCCAAGGTAAGAGGCCCCATGCCCACACGGATGAGCTGTATCACGGGAAAGCCTAAGGCATCAAAGAGAATTCGAACTTCGTGTTTTTTCCCCTCTGTCAGTACCACCTCAACGAGCGAGGTTTCTCCTTTTTTCTCAAGCACCCGACCAGACACAATGCGGTAGAATTCCTCCCCCCGAGGAATCCCTGCTTTGAGCTTCTCGAGGTCTTCAGCTTGAACCTCTCCCTGAACATGGACAAGGTACCTCTTCTCCACGCCGAACCTGGGATGGGTGAAGACGTACGTGAGGAGCCCGTCGTTTGTGAGGAGCAACAACCCCTCGCTGTCCCGGTCCAGGCGACCAACCGGGAACACCCGGTACGGGATATCCTGGAGGAGCTCAGCAATGGTCTTCCGTCCGTAAGGGTCCTTGAGGGTTGTGAGGTACCCACGGGGTTTATGGAGCTCAATGTACACATGGCGTTCCACCGGGCGCACCGGGACGTTATCCACAAGGACAAGGTCGTTCTCCGAGACACGGGTGGCGGGGTTCGTCACCACGATGCCGTTCACCGTCACTCTTCCTTCTGCGATAAGCTGGTCACATTTCCTCCGCGAGGCCACTCCGGCCCGGGCCAGGAATTTGTTGAGCCGTTCCATAGCCTTTCTCCCCAAGAAGACGCTTCAGCTTCTCGAGTTCCTCTTCTCCCTCAAGCCCAAAGGCCTGAAAGAACTTCTCTGTTACCCGGTAAAGAAACGGTCGACCAGGAGCAGAACTCCTTCCGCAGACGGTGACAAGGCCTGTTCTGAGAAGGGTTCGGAGAGCCTGGGCGGAGTCCGTTCCTCTTTTGAGGTCGATATCGACCTTTGTCACGGGCTGGTACAAAGACACAATGGCCAGAGTCTCAAGGGCGCTGCGGGAAAGCGTTCTTGAGAAACTGCGACGGAGACGTTCCCGAAGCAGTGCCCCGTACTGAGGACGGACGACCATCTGCCACTTCTTCCCCACCCTTCGGATGGCCAATGCTCCCTCCCGGGCTTCATAGGATTGCTTGAGCTCCTGAAGAGCACGGAGGATTTCCTCCTCGTTCCTCCCTGTTACCCGCTCCATCTCCCCCAGACTCACAGGGTGGGGAGAAGAGAAAAGCAACCCCTCAAGGAGATTCTGCAGCATTTTCTGATCCTGCCAATCCAAGGAGGATCTCTCCGTTTCTTCCCTGCCGCATGAACAAAATGTTTCGGAAAACCAGGTCAAGGAGCACGAGAAACGTGGCAATCGTCATTCTTCTGTTTGCACAGTCGCTGAAGAAGTGCCCCATGGGAAGGAGGAGGTCTTCGCGACACCGGGAGAGAATCACCCTGCGCCTTTCTTCAAGAAGGCGTGCAAATTCAGTGTCGGGAAGTGGAAGGCGCTCCTCTGCCCCTTCCCCAAGGTACAGTCCGTAGAGTTCCAGAAGGTCCTGGAGGCTGAGGGCGCAGGGATCATGAGCCACTTCTGCACCGAGGGCTTTCCGGCGCTCTGGCGGAGCGCCTATGGTATTTTCTTCTCTCCTCTGGAGGGCCTCCAGAGCCTCCACGAAGAGCTCGAAAAAGTCCTTTTCATGCTGCTCTTTGTAAGGTTCTTCATGTTCTCCTTCCCTGTCCCCAAGGGCCTTCGCCAGCTCCTCCTGGAGAAAGTTCAGGAGTTCTTCGAGAACATCCGCTCGCTCAAGGAAAGAAGAACACTGGGCAAGACGATGCTCCCAGTACCTTCTATCGCGCGATTCCATAATGAATGCCCATGGCCCTTCGGGCCTCTTCCAGAGTCTCCCGGGCAAGGAGACGAGCTCTCCTGCTTCCCTCAACGAGAATCTCCCGCACAAGTTCCCTTTTGCCCTCGTATTCTCCTCGATACGGAGCAATGGCTTCAAGGAACCGGACCAGGTGCTCTGCCAGTTCCTGCTTGCAGGCTACACACCCCAGAGCCCCACTCCGGCAATCCCTCTCGATTTCTCCCGCCCTTGCGTTGCCAGTGGCTCTGTGGAAGGTGAAAACGTTGCACCGCTCAGGATGCCCCGGATCGTTCCTGCGGATTTTCTCGGGATCTGTGAACATTGCCAGGACCTTTCGGCGAACCTCCCCGGGGGGCTCAGAAAGCCCAATCTGGTTTCCAAGGCTTTTGCTCATCTTCCTCCCATCGATTCCCAGAATGCGGGGGGAGTCAGTGAGCAAAGCCTGGGGTTCGGGGAAAACTGGAGCGTACAGACTGTTGAACCGGCGAGCAATCTCCCGAGTAATCTCAATGTGGGGAACCTGGTCTTCCCCCACGGGGACCTTGCTCGCCTTGTAGATGAGGATATCAGAGGCCATGAGCACCGGGTACCCCAGGTGGCCGTACCCTACAGCTTCCTTGAGACCCATGTCCTGGAGCTGCTGTTTGAGAACTGGATTTCGTTCAAGCCATCCCACGGGGGTGATCATGGAAAATAGGAGATGGAGCTCGGCGTGCTCTGGGACAAGGGACTGGACCATGAGGAGGCACTTTTTGGGGTCGATCCCCACACTCAACCAGTCCGTCACCATGTCGATCATGTGTATTTCAAGGTCCTTTGTGTTCTCAAAAGACGTCGTCAGGGCATGCCAGTCGGCCACCCCGAAGATGCACTCGTACTCATGCTGCAGACGAACCCAGTTCCTCAGAACCCCAAAATAGTGTCCGATGTGCATCTGTCCAGTTGGTCGCATACCGCTAAAGATGCGTTCTCTTCCGGTCATTGCTCATCCTCTCCAGAAAAGTCCGTACAAAGTGTTCCCCCTCTTTGGGAGTTGTGACTTCTCCATCGAGCTGGGCAAGGAGAAGTTCATGGAGAATTCTACCATATATCGGTCCTTTCGGGATGCCCAGGGCCTCGAGAGCAAGACCGTCAAGGATGGGTCTTGCGTTCCTCCATTCTCTGAGGTACTGTTCGATACGTTTGTGAACCATTCCCTCGTGTTCGGCAAGAAGGAGGAAAAGGAATTCGAGGGGGATGGCAGAGCACAGGAGGTAAACCCGGGAATTTTTGAGAGATTCCTGGGAGAGCTCCGCTAAGGTTTGCTCTCGTTTTTCGTGGAAGGTTGCGATTTTTTGAACGCTCTTTTTTGACAGAGAGAGCCTGGCTTTGAGGTCCTCGAGGAACTGTAGGTCCATGGAACCAAAAAGGGGCGAAAGCTTCAGGAGGAGAGAATCACAGGAGGAAGTGTCATAGGTGTGCAGGATGTCCAGGAGTTTCCTGTAAATGGTCTCGAATTCCCTTTTCCAGATGCATCCAGGGAAAAGGGCGGGGAACATATCGAGCTGGTACATTCGTGAAAGGTAACGAGGAAAGTCAGGAAGTGCAAGGATAAGAGAGAGTTCCTCTTTGAGGCGGTCTGGCTTGATTTTCGTGAGGAAGCTTTCCCGTACGGTCTGCTGCAGAAGGCTCAAGGTGAAAGGTTCGATGGAGAAACCGTATTTCCCCTCAAAGCGAACGGCCC
>JAPWUU010000044.1 GCA_028275365.1 Candidatus Caldatribacterium sp. | reverse complement strand
TCTTCCCGATCCCCGGCTTCCCCCAGAGGAACACTGCCGGCGGATTCTCCATCTCCGCAATCCGCCGAAGCTTCTCCTTGAGCTGCTTCGGTGTCACCGTGAACTTCAGTTCCAACCTCTCAACCTCCTCTCCCATTTCCGCACCCCTAAGGATACCCCCTCCCATGACGCGACGACCAGAGGCAAAGACCTGAAGGTTCAGGGGGTAAAAACCCCAGAGCTCAGAATGCCAGAAACCAGGGAACCAGACCGCGCGACCTCTCCGGGTCCTGAAGGGGAAAATCCACGCAGGAAAGGAAGCCAACCCCAGCGCCCACGTGGAGCGGTGGTTCAGGGAATCACCGCACCCCTCTACCCCGGCAGTGCTGGCAAACCCCGGTACCGTGGCAGAACCCACAGGGTCTTTCGGTCATGGGTCTTCCGTATCCCGGATAGTTGTGAATACCGGAACCCCTGCAGTGGCGGCACCGGCCAGTACCGTTACAGTACGGGCACACCCGGGTGCCCGATTTCTCGTCATCCTTCCAGAACATCTCCAATCCCTCCTAAAGCGCTGCATGGTCGAAGATGAGGACCTTCCCGGTGACGGGCGAACTGTAGTAGAGCCGGCGGGCTTTCCCGTGCAGCGCGTGGGCCACGGCAAGGTACAGCCACACTGGCGCCTGCCCCGTGAGGACCACATCGCACCCCTCTCCAGCAAGCTCCTTCGCTTTTTCCAGGTACTGGGGTAAAAGCTCAAGCTTTGCTACCTCATCGTAGAGGGTTTCAAGGTCCACAACCTTTGGTTCCTGCGATGGGGAAACCCCGGGGGCTGAAGCGAGAATAGCCCGGAGTTTCCCGGGAATTGCCTTCGCTTTGCTCTCAACGCTCTGGGCGCCTTTTGCCGAAACACTCATGCCACAGTGGGCAATGTCGTTTCGCAGCTGCGTGAGCCATCCCCATTCCCTGGCCAGGGCATCCGTCATCCAACTCTTCTGACCAGACAGCGCTTTTCTGTCCCGAGCCTGTTGAGCCATCCCCCCAAGGATGCTCTCCACACCCTCCCTGTACTTACGGTTCAACCAGAAATCCTGGTCGTCCTTCAGACAGGCCCAGCTCACCACCCATTCCCGGGCAAGGAGCACGGCCTGCACCACAAGGCCTTTTTCGAGGTAGTGCTCGATGAGCTCAAGCTGTCTCCCAAGGCTTTCCTCGCTCAGGGAACGGGGGTGTTCCTCAGCCAGTCTCCCAACCTCCTGCGCTACTTTCTCGAGGATAACCGCAAAAGGCCTGGCCCAGCGGGAGAGCTCTGCTCTGGCTTCCTCGAGTTCGGGAAGCAGGAGAGAGGCGATCTCCATCACATCAAGGGGGCGAGAGAGGTGCAGGGCCTTCGAGAGCTCTTCGAGTTTCCCTGCGACCCTCTTGATCCTCCGAGGTTTTTCTCCGTTCATCATGCCACTTCTGTTCAGACGGTCATGGGTGATCCTGAGTTTCTCCGCGAGGATTCCGGCCTCACTACGCGCCAGAAAGGCCTCGACTCCTGAGAGCCAGTCCAGAAGGTCTAAGAGCACAGCCAAATCGAAAACGGGAACGCAATCTTCCGGCTGCGGGGGCTCCCGGCGAGGTACACGGGCCTCGTAGGCCCCGTAGAGGATGTGCTGCACTTCAACTTTCATGACCTTCCGTAGATACGCCGAGACGGTGAAGACAATAAGGGGGAGCGAACGGAAGGCATGGGTAATATCAAGCACCACGATGTCTCCCTCCTTGAGGCATGCCGCACATCGGGCGAAGATTTCCCAGAGCTCCTCTTCCGACTTCCCCTCCGGAATGGTGACATCCTCAAGCAGGTCCCCGAGGCGTTCCCTGAGCTCCAGAAACCTCTGGCCTCTTCTGGCCTCCTCGGTGACGAAGAGGAAGAGCCTCTCCAGGGGGAACATCCGGGCAAGAGCCTCAGGAAAGAGGCTTGTGGTGCAGGAATGCTCTCCGAAAACGTAGGTGACCGTCTGGTAATTTCCCCGACCGAGAAAGGAAAGCGCCTTCATGGACTTCACCTTTTAGAGCTTTTCGGCAACGAGCATCCAGCGAACATATCCCAGGACGTCGGCAAGGTCCGAAGGCGCAAGGGGTTCGAGTTCCTTCCTCAGCGCCTCGGCCACCTGGGCAATGACCCGGTAGTGCCTCTGGGGCTCATCGCGGAGTGAAGGGGAATCCCTCAGCACTTTGGCCATGGCCAGAGCCCGGGCAAAGCCCCGGCGTGATGCGTACATGCTCCACTTGCTCCACTCCGAGGAGAACTTCGAGCTCCCCCTCCCCTGCACGTGTTTTTGGAGACGCTGGAAAACCTTTTGCGCAAGTTCCACCTTTTCCTCGACAGTCATCACCATCACCTCAGTAGACGTCCTGGGGGCAGGAATACTCCCTGTCCTTTAGCATACTTCGTAGAAATCTCAGGGCATCCTCACGGACAAGACCGTTTCTCTTTGAGGCCTCAAGGCACCGGACGAGGAAGCCGTGCATGTCCTGCCCCTCAAGAACCCGAGACTCCCAGAGGGCTTTCTGATGGAACTCAAAGAGCACCACCTTTTTGGGAACGAACTGAACCGTTCCGAAACAGCGAGGCTTGGCCCCACCGATTTTGGGCCGGAAGGCTAAAACAAGTCTTTCTTCTTCCCGCTTCTTCTCCCACCCCATGGCGTACCCCAGAAGGCCGAGTTCACCCTCTTCCAGGTTTTCGAAAAAGAGCGTCGTCTCAAACCTCGTCTTTTCCGGAACGACCTCGAGGAACCGACGGTTCTTCTCCGGTTTTCGGTCGGAGAAAACGGCAGCTTCTCCGTTACGGTAGAACTTCCGCCCCTCAGAATGCCGTGGTCCCCAGAGTTCCCCGATCTTGACAACCTCTGTCGTCACGTTCCCCCGGGGGAAGGCATCGGCAAAGCACACCCTGCCCCGAAAACCCGTGGTGCCAAAAATCCGGCAGGCAGGGCAAAGGTTTCCAGGGTCCCGGCACGGTTCGTACATCCTCGGAAGCGTTTCTTCCCGCCGGACCTGGCGAACACAGGAAGCGGAGATTGCCTCGACGATGCTTCGCACGGCACCCTTCAGGCTCGTTCCGGGGATGCAGAGTCTGCCGTTACTCCGGCAAAACGCCAACCATACGTCGGGGGTACCGATGCCCTTTTCGGTGCCAAACTCGAAGGCCCCGGAACCGACGAAAAGGTACCTGGAATCCACAACGAGGGAAAGCTCGATCCTTCCACTGTAACCCCGAAACCGGTCGTGGACGGGTGGTTTTTCCCTTGAAACCTCGCCCTGCAGGGCGAGGAAGAAAAACGGCGCGGGCGATTTGCTTTCGTTTCTCTTCATGGAGCAAGCCTCCTTGGGCTCACGAACATCGTTACGCCATCCCGAACGTACACCCGGCATACCAGGGTACCCTCGCTGCTCCTTAGCCCGGGATACTCGCAGAATGTCGGAGCAAACCGGGGAGCATGGAGAGGGACAAGCCGTGCAGGAATCTCGTAGGTTTCCCAGGTCCCCGAAACGGCCTCAAGGGGAAGGCTGGGCTTTGGTTCCTCGCTGAGGAGAAGCACCGCAAAACGGCCATCGGGAAGCATCCGCCAGCGGAGCTCCCAGGTTGTACCGAACGTGCAACCCCTCTCCCGCAGGACCCCGGAGAAATCGCACGCCCCGAGATTCCAGGAAAGGGTCACCCCTTCCCCCAGAAGCGTTCTCAGGGTTTCGAGATTCCCCCTTTCGAGAACACCGCGGTATACATACCCTCTTGTGCCCTTCATGGGGTCATCCTCCAAAGAAACTCCCGAGGCATTCTGCGGCCCGCTCAAGGACTTCCTGGCCCTCTTGAGGACCATACACCGTGCGCACGTATACCCCAAGATCCCGGGGTGCACCTTCCGGAATCCCCTTGAGGCGATCGTCACTCCGGAGGCCGTAAGCCTTTCGCTCCGCGTCACCCGCAAAGGCCCCCGCCCCCCAGAGCTCTCCTGGGGAAAGCCCTGCCACCTTGGCCATCTCCACAGTCATTTCCCGGACACGCATCCTTACCTCGCCAAACCCCCGGCTCTTCCCGAAACCAACCCTTGTCAGGCCCTCGTTGAGCGACCGGATGGTAAGGCCCAGGAGGCCAAGCTGCCAGACCTCGAAGTTCTCTAAAAGCAGCGACCCTACAAAATGCCCCTCCACGAGGACTTCCATATCAAAAGGCCCCACTGCCACTGCGCCGCTGAGCCGGGAGATAGCCACGCCGTAGCGAATCTCGGTCTTCCAGTTGCCTTCAGGAAAAGCATCGGTGAAGGACAGACGACCCCGAAGCCTGGTGTGTCCATACACCTTGCAGGCGAGACAGGATTCCCGGTACACCAGGGCCGAATTGCCCTGTTTGGCCGCATCCTCCACTTCCTTTTTCCTGCCGCAGCTCTCCTTCCCCAGAGGGTCGCACGCCAGGCGTTCCCCACCAAACGTTCGCAGAACCCTCTCCGTGAAGCTCCGGAAAACCCCCTTGAGCGAGGATCCAGGGATGAACACCTCCTCACCCTGAGGGCCCTGAGTGCGGACAAACTGCATATCAGGAAGGGAGGGGTTGGGAGAGAGCGTCCCGGACTTCACAAGAAGCGGTGAACAGGGGTGAAGCTCGAAGAGCACATGTATGGCATTCCAGCGCTTCCGGTGCATTCTTCTCCCTCCTCACTGCAAAGCCTGCGTAAAGGCGTCGATGAACTCCTGAGGGGTCCGGACCTTTCCCTCTTCCGGACGGAGCAGGAGGTCCTCAACGGTGAAGCTCCGCACTGTGACGTCCTCAAGGGTCACAAAGCCAAGACCCCGGGTCGTCTTTCCTCCCACGGGAAGCATTCCTTCCCGCAGGGCCTCAAGACCCAGAAAGAGAAGCCCAACTTCCCAGTCCTGGGCGTTCTCCACAACAACCTGAAAACCAAAAACTGCTCCCCGGGGAACGGTCTCAAAGTCGTACTTGATGCTCGCCTTTGCCGAGCCCAGATCCCGGTCAATCCCCACGCCGTCCCGAACCTCAACGAGCTGCGGGAGATCCTCCGCGTTCACAAGCAAAGCATCCCGGAAGGCGATGCGCCCTGCCATCCACTGGTGGCCGAAGAGACGGCAGGCCGTACAGGATTCTCTCCAGATTGCCCGGGCAAGAAGCTCGTCAAAGTTCTCTCCAGTTTGCCGTGCCTTCAGGAAGAACTCTTCGACGAGTTCTTTCTTCCTTCCGGGGGGCACGCAGCAGCATTCCTTATCCAGCGGGTCACAGGCCCAGAGCCTCTCCCCCTGGACGGTCTTTTTTGCATCCCCCAGGGTACGAAGGATCCGCTCAAGGTACGATCGGACTACACCCTTGAGGGAAGATCCGGGAATGAAGGGGAGACCGTCGGGGGTTTTGATGACCGGAAGGTCGGACCCTGAAGGGAGAAGGGAAACCCTGCTCCCCACCGAAACAGCGGTCTGCGCCACAAGACGAGCCTGGATGCATGTCCGGTTCTCAAAGCGGAAGAAATCAGTCACCGCCTCTCCCTCCCCGGGCAGATTCGCCCTGCTTTGCCTCTGCCTTGATGGCCCGCACGAGAAACCCAAGATACAGTCGAATGAGCTCCATGCGAAATGTCGGGAATTCCTCGCTCTCGGCAAAACCCTCTTTCCGGGCAATGTCTTCGGCTCTTTTTTTCAAATCCTCGATATCCTGCAGGATGCGCTCTCCCACCTTTTCGTCGACGTACCCCCTGCCCATCTGGTACCTGAGGAAATTCTCGAGGACGAAAACCGAGGTGGTTGCAGCAGCGATATTCTGGAGGTTACGGAACTGCGTATCCTGCGTATCCTTTTTCTTTTTCGAGTCATCCCGAACGGCGACCTCTACACACTGCTCCGCCCGTTTCACGAGGGAATCCAGTTCTCTTTCTACCAGGCGCTGCAGCTTGGCGCTCAACTTCATACCGGCATGACCTCCTGATGCAAAGGATGGCAAACAACCACCTCTCCGAAGCCCTCATCCGTTCGCTCACCGATTCCCCCGGACTCCAGGGCCTCAAGGAGAGGAAGGAGTTCCTTTTCACCGAGAGAACTTTTGAACACATAAGCGCTTCCCTGGGCTGCCGCTAAAGCCGTGGGCTTGGGCAGTCCCCAGGCGGTGGACCATCCTCCAGCATGAACCTGGTGCGTTGCCCAGAACACTGGCGAAAGGGACTTCCCAGCAAGTTCCAGAACGGGAACCAGAGAAGGAAGGCCAGAAGCATCTGCGAAGATACCCGGAGAGAGGAGGTCAAGGCTGAAGTAGGTGTGGTGGGGACTTTCCGGGATTGCCCCTGCCCCTCCAGCCTGCCGGCAGAGGTGCAGAAGGTCCCGCCACACTGTCCTGAGTCTTTCGTTAAAGTTGCGGAGCCTTTCAGAAAGCGAAGGAAGGGCATCACTTCGCGCGGAAAGCCTGGCCTTCCCGAACCCCCGGGTGGTGAGAGCTCCCACGCCGAGGTGTTCCACCGCCACCTCAAGTTCCCTGAGCTGCTCTTCCCTTTGAAAGGAAAGGCGGCCGAGGAACACAAGCCCGTCTTTTGGGCGAATACCCATGACCCGGTACAGCGCCTTTTCCTGTGCCACTCGGCGGAACCGGCTCAGAGCAACGCCGGTCTTAAGGCCCAGGGAAACCTCCGCCTTTCTCCATCCCGAGGGTGTGTGTGCACAGAATCCCCGAACCCTCTCCATCCGCCCCCCACACTCTCTGCAGCGGAAAAGCAGGGGAACGGGGAATCTCGCTCCCAGCCGCTCTAGCTCTTCGTACACGCAGGCCACAAGGAGGCTATCCCGGATACCGTGTCCTCCCTCTGTCCTGAATCCTCCATGGAGCTTGCACTCCAGAGCCGTCAGGGGAAGAGGGAGGGCGTAGTGCGCCTCCCGAGGTGCGGGGAAGAGGTTCCCGAAGCGCATCTCCGAAACTACGGGAACGATGTCACCCTCCCGGTCCTGAACCCTGAACCACTCCGCCAGCGTCCCCCGCAAGACGCTCCCGGGGATGTACCCCACCGTGCCGAGGAAATTCTCCTTCGGCTTGACTCCACCCACACGAAGGGGGGATTCCGGAATAAGTTCCAGGACCACTTTCCCCATGGTCGTCACCCTGCCCGCAGTGCCAGAAGTTCCGAAATCAGGTCTTCTTCCTTTAGAGACGTACCGTTCACCGAAGCCACAAAGCCTCTCTCCTCAAAGCTGAACCACCCAAGCCCCCGGGATCTCCCCGCTCCAAGGGCAAAAGGCACCCGGACACCGGCAAAAAGCAGAGAGGCTGCTTTTTTAGCTTTCTCTTCCGCCGCAAAAATGCCCCGCACGGACGCCTGAAACCCCGGACAGAACCCGGTCTCAAGGGAGAAAAGCCGTTCCTCATAAGCCGTCCTCCTGAAACGGCTCAGGGAAACCCCCATACGGGTACTCCGAAGGGTGTCGCGCAGGACGACGTCCTCGAAGAAAAGAGGCGACTTCCCCCGGGGATGACCGAACACCTCGCACACCGGGCAGATACCGCAGGTAGTTCCTGCCTGAGAGGCGTCGCAGACCTCCACCCCAAGGCCTCGCAGCGCCCGCTCTGCCCCCTCCCGCAGCCATCCCTTGAGGGTTGTGGCCGGAATGGTCGGAAAAGCCTCATCCTTCCAGTCAAGGGCCAGGGCCTTATCTGTCCACAGTTCTACCCGTTCACCGCTTATATGGAATCCCGAATGCCACCGGAACCTGAGGTCAACGCGAAGCAGAAACACGGTTCCTCTCCTCCCCCAGGGGCACTCCAGAAGCTCCAAGCTCGACGAGCTCCACCGCATCAAGAAGCCCCGTGAACCAGCTTCCGTTTCTCTTTACCCAGAAAAAGCAGGACTCTCCTTCCTCCGGAAGCCTTCCCAAATCCCGGAAGAGCTTGATTACCGTCTCCCTTCTCCCCTCGCCCATTCGGGCCGCCTGGTAGAGGGCGAAGTTCAGAGAGACCCGCACTCCCTGTTCAAGGACTTCGGCAAAATCCCGAAGTTGCGAGGAGGGGAGGGTAGCCAGTTCTGCGGCGACTTCTGTAAGACGCACGGCCTGATCCAGGGTGTAAGGGCGGAGGGTGAGGGTGCACCCCCGGTCTGCTCTCCTGTAGAGCGCCTCAAGGAGCCGACCTCCGTCCTCAATGAGCACCGGAGCCCGAAGCCAGAGGTGACAGATGGTGCTCTTCTGGGTCCTCCGGGCCAGGGCTTTGGCCCTTTTGAGGAGGCTCTCAGCAAGATTAAGGAGGAAGCTCACGGGGTACTTCGCATCCGCAATGGCCAGCCCCAGGGACATGCTCAGCCGCAGCGCTTTCCCCAGACGCTCCCCCGCAGTCTCCTGAATCCTCCGGATTCCCTCGTGACCCTCGAAATTCCGCAGGAGATTCAGGGCCAGTTTCCACGAAGCTCGCGCCGGGACAAGGACCACAACGTCGTCTCCTCCCAGGGCCACAATCTCAAAGGGAAGGACCCGCTTTTCCTTCCCGAAAGCCTCACGACCAAAGGTCTGCACGAAAGCCGCAAAGAGCGCCTCCTCCGTGGCCATCCGGAGGGCTTCGGAGAAATTCCGGTAAAAGGCAGGAGAGGTAGCTTGCTGGAGGATATCGCCCATGTTGTTGCCGTCGGCATAAAGCAGGGCAATCCGTCCCTCTTCCCCGCCCACGAGTTCCTCAAGGTCCTTCGGGGGTTCGAGGCGGCTCTTTATACCCCCTTGCTCTTCGAGGAACTCGGCAAACCTCTCCACAAAACCCCGCTTTTCCTTCCGCCCCCAATCCCTTTTGGCACCACACACTCCACAGATAAGCTCATCAAACTCCTCCCTTTCCGCAGCCCGCCTGCCACAGGATGCACAGCGGACATGCACCGGAAGGGTTTCAAAGAAAGGTGCATAGAGCTTTTCTTGCTTTTTCCGCTGGAGGTTGCTGGAAAGCCAGGCCACGAGTTCGCCAAAGTTCTTCCGCTTCCCCCGGTCCTCCACCAGGGCCTCGAAGTGACTGAAAAGGAGATCCTGCGCTATACCCTTCCCTGAGAGCTTCCGCACGCTGGCATCGTCGTAGGGGAAAAGACCACGAGCGATTTCCCGATACCCCACCGGGGGTGAGATGACCACGGTGGCTGTGGCCAGCCGAGTTCTCTCGAGGTACAGGCGCTCAATTTTCCACGCCCAGTTCTTTGCTTGCCGCACCGGGAGCACCGCAAGGAGATTCCCTCCCCCGCAGTAGATGAGACACTCCCTGGCGAGCTCCCGCCGGAATTCCTCCGCTATCTCCTGCTCCACCTCCACCAGGATTTCGCTACCACCCCGGATCTCCGAGAGATTGCTCGTCTCGTAGACATACGATTTAACGGCGTCCACATCGGCCATAAGGAAGACGAGCGGAGATTCTTCACCGAAGAGCTCTTTTTCAAGTTGCAAGGTGCGCTCCGTCACTCGCTCAAATTCCTCCCGGGT
>JAPWUU010000041.1 GCA_028275365.1 Candidatus Caldatribacterium sp. | reverse complement strand
TGGCGACGCTGTACCGGACACCGTATCTGACTTTCCGGACGGTTGATGTCTTCGTCATTCTTTCGTCTCTTCTCATCATGCTCGCCTTCCACCTCTTTGTGAAACGGACAAAACTGGGGATTGCCATGCGAGCAACGGCGGAAAACCTTGAGATTGCCAACCTTATGGGCATTGAGGTGAACCGGGTCATCTCGGTAGCCTTTGTCCTGGGCTCAGCCATTGCCACTTTTACGGGATTCCTGTGGGGAGCAAAATACGGGCAGATTTCCTACGACATGGGTTTCCTCACGGGGGTCAAGGCCTTTGTGGCTGTGGTTGTGGGTGGTGTGGGGAGTATTCCCGGTGCTATGCTTGGAGGATTTGTTCTGGGGCTTGCGGAGGTTCTTTCTATTGCCTTTTTGCCCACACGCTTTGCCGAATACCGTGATGGGATTGTTTTTGCCATCCTCGTTTTGGTCCTCCTTATTCGTCCCTCGGGTATCATGGGGATAAGGGAAGAGGTACGGGTGTGATGAAGCGGCGTATCCCTCAGGAGCTTTGGTTTGTCGTTGGAGGCCTTGTGCTCTTTGGCGCTCTGTTTGTGGCAGAAAGAACCCTGAATCGGTACCTCCTGCACATCCTCATCCTCATGGGGATTTACTCCATTGCCACGGTGAGTTTGAACCTCACCAATGGGTATACCGGGCTTTTCTCTCTGGGGCACGCAGCCTTCATGGCCATCGGGGCGTACACCTCGACCCTTCTCACCTTCCCCGTTTCTCTTCGGGAAGCCTATGACCTTCCCCGTCTTCCCTGGTTTCTGGGGGGACCGAACGCTGCTTGGTCGTTTTTCCCCGCGCTTCTTGCTGGAGGGGCTCTCGCAAGCTGTGCTGCTCTGCTCATCGGAGCCCCGGTGCTTCGCCTTCGAGGGCACTACCTCTCTGTAGCGTCTTTGGGGTTCATGGTCATTGTGGTGACGTTTGCCAAAACCCTCAAAAGCGTCACCCGGGGACCAATGGGAATCAGCGCCATTCCGCTGTACACGAATATTTACTGGACGTTCCTTTGGCTTTTCATCGCTGTGTACGTTGTGTGGAGGATTGTCAATTCCCGTTTCGGGAGGGCCCTGATGGCTCTCAGGGAAGACGAAACCGCGGCGCAGGTCCTTGGCATCTATCCCATGAAGTACAAACTCTTCGCCTTTGTGGTGGGGGCGTTCTTCGCAGGGGTTGCAGGGGGGTTGTACGCGCACCTGACCAAGGCCATTCGTCCTTTTGAGTTCTCTTTCACCCTGACCTTTCAGATTGTCGTTATGCTCATCGTCGGTGGCATGGGGACCATGAGCGGACCGGTGGTGGGAGCGGTGCTCCTTCTGGCACTCCGGTATGCTCTGAAGCCCCTTGAGGAGCACCTGAAGCTCTACGGGCTTATCGAGCTCATTTACGCACTGCTCCTCATCGTTGTTATGCTCTGGAAACCTGAGGGCCTTGTGGGAAGGAAACGAGTTTCCGCAAGAGGACGCCGGGAGAGAGAGGAGGAAGGGGAATGGGCAAGGTTTTCCATTCCGAAATGACCTATGTCGATTTCAAAGAGGGGAATTTCGATAAGGCCATTGTGGCTGTGGGCTCAAGTGAAAATCACGGTTTCCACCTTCCCTTTGGCACTGATACCCTTGTGGCCCAGGCTATCGCCCTTGAGGTGGCAAAAAGGGTTCCGGGAACGCTTGTTTTGCCACCCCTGTACTACGGTGTGAGTTTCCACTACGACGCCTTTCCCTTCACCTTGACCCTTCGGCCGGAAGTCATGGTGGAAGTCCTCAAGGACGTCTTCACCTCCTGCATCAGGCAGGGGATTTCTCGCATCATCATCATCAACGGTCATGATGGGAACATCGCTCCCATTGAAATCGCTGCCCGCTCCGTCAAAGTGAACTATCCCCATGCCTTTCTGGCGTGCCTTCCTGCCTGGTGGGTGACGGCAGGAGAACTCCTCCCTCCGGGGACGTTCGAGGTGTGGGGAGGGCTTGGACACGCAGGAGAGGGAGAAACCTCGATCGTTCTCTATCTCTTCCCGGAACTTTGCCGGATGGAGGAAGCCCGGGGCGTTGTTCCGGATCTCCCCGAGGGGCTTGAGATCAAGTGGCGCTTTGAGGAGCTCACCCCTTATGGGGCTACGGGGGACCCCAAAAAGGGGACGAAAGAGAAAGGAGAGAAGATGTTCCAAGTCCTTGTGGATTATGTAGTGCGCTTTCTCGAGGAGATGGAGAAGCGAGGGTGGAAGTATGGTGAAAAGTCCCGTGTTTGAACGAGGATGGACTGATGAGGCTTTGCCCTGGGCCACAATCGAAAACATCGACTGGTGGGAGGGGAAGGACGTCGAAATCCGGGGGTGGCTTGCCAACCGTCGTTCCAGTGGGAAGGTCGTTTTTCTCATCCTTCGGGATGGGACTGGCTTTATCCAGGCAACGGTTGCTTTGAACGAAGTCTTTTCGAAAGAGGACCTGAAGTTCCTGGAACGCCTCCCTTTCGAGTCTGCTCTGCTCGTGCGGGGACGGGTACGAAGGGAGCCTCGTGCTCCTTTCTGCGGGTATGAGCTTGAGGTCTGGGGTGTGCGGGTTATCTCCGTTCCCAGGGAGGAATACCCAATCCAGAAGAAGGAACACTCCGTAGAGTTCCTCATGGAGCACCGGCATCTGTGGCTCCGTTCCCGAAGGCAAAACGCCATCCTCAGGATTCGCAATGCTGTCATTATGGGGATTCATGAGTTCCTTCAAAAGGAAGGGTTCACCCTCATTGACCCACCAATTCTCACTCCTGCTGCCTGCGAAGGGACGACAACCCTTTTTGAGCTCGAGTACTTTGACCTTGGGAAAGCGTATCTCTCCCAGAGTGGCCAGCTCTACATGGAAGCGGCCTGCATGGCTTTTGGAAGGGTGTACTGCCTTGCTCCGGCTTTCCGGGCGGAGAAGTCCAAGACCCGCCGTCACCTCACGGAGTTCTGGATGGTGGAGCCTGAGGCGGCGTTTTTCACCTTCGAGGATAACCTGCACCTTCAGGAGCGCCTCGTCTCGTTTATCGTCCAGAAGGTTCTCAGCGAATGTCCCCGGGAGCTTGAAATCCTCGAGCGGGACACAAAGCCGCTGGAGCGGGTTACTCCGCCTTTCCCCCGTATCTCGTACTCAGAGGCGATTGAACTCCTCCAGAGGAAGGGTTTTCCCGTCAGGTGGGGGGATGACTTTGGTGGGGATGAGGAAACCGCCGTCTCTGAGGAATTCGATCGTCCGGTATTCATCCACCATTATCCCAGGGCCATCAAGGCTTTCTACATGCAGCCGGATCCGGAGAACCCCGACCTTGTGCTCAACGATGACCTCATTGCTCCAGAAGGGTATGGAGAAATCATCGGAGGGAGTGAGCGCATTTACGATCTTGCGCTCCTTGAAGAACGGCTCCGGGAGCACAATCTTCCTCGAGAGGCCTTTGAGTGGTATCTTGACCTCCGCCGCTTTGGTGCCTGTCCGCACTCAGGATTCGGCCTGGGGATTGAGAGGACTGTGGCCTGGATTTGTGGTGTGCACCACATCCGGGAAACCATTCCTTTTCCCCGCCAGATTTACCGAATCTACCCCTGAGGTGCTGTACCCCTTGACTCTCTGAGATTTGCTGCTAAAATAATAGGGTGCGTACGGCCGGCTGTGCCGGAGTGGCGGAATAGGAAGACGCAACGGACTTAAAATCCGTTGAGGCGCAAGCCTCGTGCCGGTTCGATTCCGGCCTTCGGCACCAGGAAAGATAGGGGAATACGACGCGGGGTGGAGCAGTCAGGAAGCTCGTCGGGCTCATAACCCGGAGGTCGCAGGTTCGAATCCTGCCCCCGCTACCAGAGTTGTGCAAAAGGCCCTGCGCTTCAAGCGCAGGGCCTTTTGCTTTTGGGAAGCTGGGGAGCATGGCTAAAGCTGTCGCTGAAGACCGCTTGATTCCTCTCAACAGGGCAAAACCTTATCTCGTTGGTCTTTCCTGTCACAGGGCGGAAAAACGACGGGCAATTCTTCTGTTACGGAAAACCAAACGGTTCTGATTCTCTTAAATACCGTATTTCTCCCACCTCTGATTCCCAAAGGTCGGAAAAACGAGAAGACCGTTGACTCTGCTTCTTCAGGCCTGTTATCATCGAGCCAAAAGCGGGGTTCAAGAGGACAGGACGATGGGCGAGGAGCTTCTGCGAGTAGAAAATGTCACCAAAAGGTTCCCCGGGGTTTTGGCGCTTGATCGGGTACACTTTGAGCTGAGGAGGGGCGAAGTTCATGCCCTCGTGGGGGAAAACGGTGCGGGGAAATCCACGTTGATGAAGATTCTCAGCGGGGTTTATCGTCCCGATGAGGGCACCCTGTATTACAAGGGGAAACCGGTTGTTTTCCACAATGCTCAGGAGGCCCAGAGAGCCGGCATCAGCATCATCTACCAGGAATTGAACCTCATGCCCCATCTCACGGTGGCTCAGAATATCTTCATCGGTCGGGAACCTCTGCGTTTTGGAGGGTATATTGACGACCGTCAGATGAACCGGCAGGCCCGAGAACTCCTGGCCCGGCTCCACGTGGACATTGACCCCACCACTCCTGTCTATGTCCTCCCCCTCTCCAAAAGGCAAATGGTGGAAATCGCCAAGGCCCTTTCATTTCGCTCCGAGGTTCTTATTATGGATGAACCGACTTCTGCTTTGACCGAGTCGGAAATCGACGAGCTCTTCAAAGTCATTCACCAGCTTAAGCAGCAGGGTGTGGGCATCATCTACATTTCCCATCGTCTGGAGGAGTTGAAGCACATCGCTGACCGGGTTACCGTCCTGCGGGATGGAAAGTACATAGGGACCTACAACTACAGCGATATCACCCTTGAAGAGCTTGTGAGCAAGATGGTAGGGAGGACGCTCGAGCACAAGTTTCCTCCCCGCACTTCTTCGCCCACTGGTCGCAAGATTTTCGAGGTGAAGCACCTCACCCGGGTAGGAGTGTTGCACGACATATCCTTCGAACTCTACGAGGGAGAGATTCTGGGTATCGCCGGTCTCATGGGAGCAGGGCGAACCGAACTTGCTCGAGCCATCTTTGGGGCAGACCCCAAGGATGGTGGTGAGATATACCTTCGTGGGCGAAGGCTCGAGATTCATTCTCCCATTGATGCAATCCGCGCAGGCATTGGTTACCTCCCCGAAGACCGGAAGCTTGCTGGTTTGGCGGTAGAAATGTTGCTTTGCGAGAACATCACCATGGCCAACGTTGAGGAAATCTCAAGCCGAATGGGGGTTATTTTCCCACTAAGGGAGCGGAAAGTGGCGGAGCATTACGTCCGGGAGCTGGACATCCGTACACCCTCGGTGTACCAGGTGGTGAAGAACCTGAGTGGTGGAAATCAGCAGAAAGTAGTGGTGGCAAAATGGCTTTTCCGTAAGGCGAAGGTGTTGATTTTCGATGAGCCCACACGGGGTATCGATGTGGGGGCAAAGTACGCCATCCACAAGCTCATGGATCAGCTGGCAGGACAGGGCATCGGTATCATCATGATTTCTTCGGAGCTTCCAGAGCTCCTGGGCATGACTGACCGGATATTGGTCCTTCATGAGGGGCGCCTTGCGGGGGTGCTCAGAACACGGGAAACCACTCAGGAAGAAATCCTAAACTACGCAGCGGGTTTGGTTTCAGCCTTGTCGTGAGGAGGTAAAGGAGTGGGGAAACAAAGGACGTCTCGAACTCAGCAGGTTGGAATGGTCGTTCAGCGGTTTGTGGCTATCAGTGCGTTGATCGTTCTCTTTGTGGTGTTCTCCGTGACCACTCCTAAGTTTTTCACTGTGCAGAATGTCCTCACGGTGGGACTGCAAACAAGTACCATGGCCTTCATGGGGATTGGAGTAACCTACGTCATCATTACAGGAGGCATTGACCTGAGCATCGGTTCCGTGATTGCCTTAAGTGGTGTTGTGGCGGGTCTTTTATCCCGCGCCGGCATCGCCGTCTGGGTGAGTTTCCTCTGTGGCCTTCTGGTGGCCATGGGCTGTGGCATGGCGAACGGTCTTTTGGTTACTCGCCTGAGCCTCCCCCCCTTCATTGCCACCCTGGGCATGATGCAGATTGCCCGGGGCGTCGCCCTTCAGGTTACCGGGGCCCGGGCTGTTGCCGGGCTTCCCGAAAAGTTCGGTGTTTTGGGGAATGGAGCGCTGTTTCGGGTCACTGTGCTTTCTGGAGATGGACGTCAAGTGGTGACCTTTCCGGGTATCCCGTACCCGGTTATCATCATGGTTGTGGTGGCTTGTGTCTTCAACTTCCTTCTTCGTCGGCACCGCATTGGCCGTTTTATCTACGCTGTGGGTTCAAACGAGGAAGCCGCCCGCCTCTCCGGTATTGACGTTAGCCGGACCAAAATCGTTGCCTACCTTGTCTCGGGAGCCCTGGCGGGGTTGACTGGCATCGTCATGATGTCTCGTATCGTGACGGCTCAGCCCAATGCCGGAGTGGGGTATGAGCTTGACGCCATCGCTTCTGCCGTCATTGGCGGCACAAGCCTTATGGGTGGATCGGGTACCATAGCGGGAACCATGATCGGGGCGTTCATTATCGGCATGCTGCGGAACGGTCTCAACATGCAGGGTGTGTCGTACTTCATTCAGCAGATTATCATCGGGCTGGTCATCATCGCCGCTGTGGCGGCAGACCGTTTGCAGCGACGGAGCGAGAAGTAAAGCTATCCTCCGGAGGATAGTTCCATCTATACTGATCAAAAGGAGGTTGGAAGCATGAAGGGCATTCGGGTGTTGGGATTCTTGCTCTGCGCGGTATTCCTTATGGGGCTCCTGACGGCGGCCTGGGCTGAGGAACCCAAGGAAATTGCCGTCATCGTGAAGGAGGCTACTTCAAGTTTCTGGCAGAATGTAGCCAAGGGTGCGGCGGATGCGGAGAAAGAACTCGTTGCTCAGGGAGAGAACATCAAGGTTACCTTCATCGGTCCTGAGGCGGAAACCAAGATTGAGCAACAGGTAAACCTCGTAGAGAATGCCATTAACCGCAACGTTATGGCCATTGTTCTTGCCCCTTCTGATCCGGATGCTCTTGTTCCCGTGGTGATGAAGGCGAAAGAGGCGGGCATTCCGGTGGTCATTATCGATTCCCTCCTGAACTCCAAGGAGGGTTACGTTTCGTTTCTGGCTACTGACAACAGGGCAGCAGGTATCCTCTGCGCCAATGAGCTCATTAAGCGGGCAGGAACCAAAGGGAAAGTCGCTGTTATGTCCTATGTTCCTGGAGTGGGGAGTGAGATTGGCCGGGTAGGTGGGTTTATCGACACCATTAAGGAAAAGACCGAGATGGAAATTATCGGACCCTTCTATTCCCAGTCAGACATGGTCACCGCGTTGAACCAGACCATCGATGTTCTTTCTGCCAATCCCGACATTACAGCCATCTTTGGAGCCAACGAACCCACAGCGATTGGCATGGGAAGGGCTATCGAGCAGCTTGGCCTTGTCGGGAAAATTGTGGCCATCGGTTTTGACGGGAACAAGGACCTCCAGGAAATGGTTCGCAAGGGTACGCTCCAGGGCATTGCCGTGCAGAATCCCTACCGCATGGGTTATGAGGGAGTGAAAATCGCCTTTGCTGCAGCCAAGGGAGAGAAGGTTCCAGAGTACATCGACACTGGAATCGTTTTTGTAACCAAGGATAACATCGACTCTGAAGAGGCCAAACAGGTTCTCTACTGAGCACCAAAAGCTGGCCCCCTGCATTTGGGGGGGCCAGCTTTTGGTTTTCTTCCTGGAGGACGAGTGGAATGGTCAAGGGTACGCGGGTTACCATGCGGGAAGTTGCCGAAAGAGCTGATGTTTCTGTAGCCACTGTTTCTCACGTGCTGAACAGAACCCGCTTCGTGAGCCGGGAGACCCAGCAGCGAGTACTCAAGGCCATTCGAGAACTCAATTACCGCCCCAACGTTCTGGCTAAAAGCGTGCGGCGTCGCAGGACCAACACCGTTGGGGTTGTCATGTGTGATCTGGAGAACCCCTTTATGATGGAGATGCTTCGAGGCGTTGAGGCTGTGCTCACCTCAAACGGTTTTGACATGCTCGTCACGAACACCAACTATAGCGAGGAACGGGAACAAAGTGCCCTCGAGATGTTCTACGGGAAACAGGTGGATGGCATCATCCTTGTCCCGGGGAAGGGCGGCGGGGTGGATTTACAGCTTCTCGTTGACTTTGGGGTTCCCGTTGTGGTTCTTGATAAACAGGTGGACCATGGGGGAGTGGACCTCGTCGAGGTTACCAACCGAGAGGGAAGCCGGGAACTTGTGCGACATCTCCTGCGCCTTGGCCATCGGAGGATTGGCATCATTGCTGGTCCCCAGGATACCTCAACAGGAAGGGAACGTCTTCTGGGAGCCCTTGAGGCTGCGAAGGAAGGGGGAATTCCCAGAGAAAAACTTCTGGTCTTTGAAGGGGATTTCTTCAAGGAAAGTGGGGTGCAGGCGGTTCGGGAATTCCTGTCCCTGCCTTTTCCGCCTTCCGTGATCTTTGCGTGCAACTACAGTATGGGTATCGGGGCTTTTGAGGCCATTAAGGATTTAGGACTGCGGGTACCCGGAGATATTGGGTTTGCCATTTTTGACGACCTCCCCTGGTTTGCCTACCTTTCTCCCCCTTTGACGGCTGTTTTTCAACCCGCTTTTGAGGTGGGCAAAGTAGGGGCAGAGCTCCTAATGGAACGCCTGAAGAAAAAGCGAAACACCCCTAAAAGGGTGGTTCTTCCCACATCGCTGCGCATTCGCTATTCTGCCGGCGAACGCTGGTAAGGAGGTTGTTCCCTCATGAGTTCCTTTTCATACTATCAGCCCACACGTATTCATTTTGGTTTTGGGAAACTCGAAGAGGTGGGACGGATTGTGTCCCGTTACGGGAAAAGAGCATTGCTTGTTACCGTCCCCCCTTTTCCGGCCTTAGAGCCGGTCTTCGAAAAGACTAAGCGTCTCCTTCGGGAGAGCGGGGTTGAGGTTGCCCACTTCGACCAGGTAATTCCCAATCCCACAACGGAGAGCATTTCCCAGGGGACGGAGATGGCCAGGGACTTCCACGCCGATGTCGTGGTCGGGCTCGGGGGAGGGTCCAGCATCGATACCGCCAAGGCCATTGCTCTGGAGGTCACGCATGAAGGAACGGCCTGGGAGTATCGCCTTTTTGGAGAAAGAAAGATTACGGGAGAAGTGCTCCCTATCATCGCCATTCCCACCACTTCTGGTACCGGTTCTCAGGTAACGGCGGTTTCCGTGCTCACCAATCCTAAGGAGCGTTGCAAATCCGCTATTGTGGACCTTCATCTTTTCCCTAAAGAGGCCATTGTGGATCCTGAACTTGTCATGTCCCTTCCTCCTCATCTCACCGCTTCCACTGGATTCGATGCCTTTGCCCATGCCTTCGAAAGTTACGTCCACGTGAATGCCAATCCCTATACCGATCTCCTGGCTCTTGAGGCCATGCGCCTGGTTATTCGTTTTCTCCCACCTCTTCTCCACAATCCTACGGACCGCAGGGCCAGGGAACACATGGCCTGGGCAGATACCCTGGCAGGTCTCTCCATTGCAAACTGCGGCACCACCCTGCCCCACGGAATTGGCATGGCCATCGGCGGGAAGGCCCCCTGGGTCATGCATGGAGAAGCCTTGGCCGTAGTGTACCCGGAGTTTCTCCGTTACACTGCGCCTTACGCCCTGGAGAGGTTCGCTGCTGTAGCCAGGATGTTCCGTCCTGAGCTACTGGGCGAAAAGGATGAAATCGCAGCGTTAGCCCTTGAAGAGATCATGAATACTTTCCTGAAAGAGATTGGCATGTGGTTTGGCCTTGAGGATTTACGCATCCCCAGGGAGGACCTCCCTGGCATTGTTGAGGACACCTTCAAGCTTCCTGACTACTCCGTGAATCCCAGAGTTCCTACAAAAGAGGACGTGTTTGCTCTTCTGGAGAGTGCGTACTCGAGGAGGTAGGGAGAAGAGAGAAGATAAGAGCAGAAAAAGCAGGGACCTGTGTCCCGGCTTGGAAAAAACCGGGATGAGGTCCCCTTGATTTTTCCAGAACCCATGGTAAAATAGTAACCGCCAAAGCGGAAGAAAGTGTGGCCCAATCGAATAGTGGTTAGTTCGGCGGGCTCTCAATCCGCAAGCCGGGGTTCAATTCCCCGTTGGGCCACCATTTTGTTTTTGAGTTCTTGAGGCTTCCCGCTCCCGCAACCCCAAAGCCCCAGAATGTGGTACACTTTATAGAAACCCCTGTAGTCCGGAGGACGAGAAAGACTCATGGAAGTAGGGCTTGGCTATAGCGAGAGGACTGACGAGAAAGCAGCGCTTGAAGAAGCGCTATCTCAGGCAGTGCAGACAAGCGGCATACCCTCTTTCTTCTTTCTTTTTATTACGCCCCAGTACAGCCCTCACCGTATTCTTGAAGCGCTGCGGGGGGCTTTCCCCTTGGCGAAGATCCTCGGTTGTTCGGCTGAGGGTGTGGTGGTGGGCAGAAGGCTTCTTTCCCGTGGGATAGCCCTCCTGGCCCTTGCTCTACCCGGGTTACGGGCTTTTACCGTTTTCCCCCCTTTTGAAGAAAGTGATTCGTACGCGCTTGGGGAACTTGTGGGGAGGGAGGTTCGTCGAACCTCACGGGAGGAGGGAACCCTGGTTATTCTTCCTGATCCTGCCCTTGAGGTGCCGCTTTTCCTTCAAGGTCTCTATAACGTCCTTGGTCCTCGTTTTCTCTATCTTGGCGGAGGGACGGGTGTCTTCCGCTTCACCGAACAGGGTGTGAATCTGGGTCCGGTAAGTGTGGGAGTTTTTGAAGGTATAGTCTTTTCCTCTGCAGCAGACCATGGATGGTCCCCCACAAGGGAACTCCTCGTGGTGACGAAGACCCGGGGACGGGAAGTGGTTGAGATCGATGGTATTCCTCCTTTTGAAGCGTACCGCGAGCGAATAGGGGAGTTTTCCCG
>JAPWUU010000040.1:0-10000 GCA_028275365.1 Candidatus Caldatribacterium sp. | reverse complement strand
GATGCAACGCGAGGAACCTTACCAGGGCTTGACATTGTGGTGGTAGGAGCCCGAAAGGGTGACGACCCCTGGTTTCCAGGGGAGCCACAACAGGTGCTGCATGGTTGTCGTCAGCTCGTGTCGTGAGATGTTGGGTTAAGTCCCGCAACGAGCGCAACCCTTGCCCTTAGTTGCTACCGGGGCAACCCGGGCACTCTAAGGGGACTGCCGGCGACAAGCCGGAGGAAGGTGGGGATGACGTCAAATCCTCATGGCCCTGATGCCCTGGGCGACACACGTGCTACAATGGCCGGTACAGAGGGTCGCGAACCCGCGAGGGGGAGCCAATCCCAGAAAGCCGGCCTCAGTTGGGATTGCAGGCTGCAACCCGCCTGCATGAACGCGGAATCGCTAGTAATCGCGCATCAGCCATGGCGCGGTGAATACGTTCCCGGGCCTTGTACACACCGCCCGTCACACCACGAAAGTCGACTTCACCTGAAGTCGCTGGGCTAACCCTCGCAAGAGGGAGGCAGGCGCCGAGGGTGGGGTTGATGATTGGGGTGAAGTCGTAACAAGGTAGCCGTAGGGGAACCTGCGGCTGGATCACCTCCTTTCTAAGGAGCCAAGAGGGAAGTAGGCGGAATATTTTCTTCTCAAGGTGCAGGATGTGGGCCTATAGCTCAGTTGGTGAGAGCGCACGCCTGATAAGCGTGAGGTCTCTGGTTCAAATCCAGATAGGCCCACCATGTTTTTTCAAAGTATGGGGATGTAGCTCAGTGGGGAGAGCGCCTCGTTCGCAACGAGGAGGTCACGGGTTCAAGTCCCGTCATCTCCACCATTTGTTTGCCTCGTAGAACATCCCCAGGTTTCCCCTCGTTCCTCCCTTACGGGTGGTTTTCTGCTTGCGGAAGTGTTCCTCGTATGGTACCTTGAAGAGCAGGAGGTTTTGGGCATTCGCAGGACGGTATCGCTTGGGGCTGTCGGTTTCCTTGCCGGACTTGGGGTCGTTCTCCACATGGTTGAGGGATGTCTCCCCCCTCCTCTGCCCCTTCCTGGTATCAAGGTGGGACTGGCCAATGTGGTTACCCTGGTGGCGCTTTTCTTCTTCGGCGGACGGGAAGCCCTCTACGTGGTGCTCATTCGCATTGCCCTGGGGAATTTGTTTTCCGGAACGCTTCTTGGCGTTGCTTTCTTTCTGAGCCTTGGCGGGGGTCTTAGTAGCCTTGGCATCATGGGTGCCCTTCGCCAGAAGAACGTCTCCCCACTCTGGACGAGTCTCCTTGGCGCAGTGTTCCACAACCTGGGGCAGTGGGTTGTAGCTTTCCTTTACGTTCAAAGTAGAGCTCTGCTTTTCTATCTCCCCGTGTTGCTTTTGTGGGCGGTACCCGCAGGTTTTGGGGTGGGGTATCTGGGGATGCTGCTTGTGAGGAATGAAGCTCTGTGGAGGAAAACAGGGGATAAGCCGGGTGCCTCCCCGGGAAGGTTTAGGGATTGACGGCCTTGCGCGGCACCGAAGGTGCCGAAAAAACTTGACAGTCCGGAGGCCTTTCTATATCCTTATTGGGAAAGTAACGGGCCTTTCGGATGTGGGGGCGTAACGTATGGAAAAGAAGAAAGAGGACGGAAAGATTCGACTGACTCGAGAAGGATACCAGAAGCTTGAGGAAGAACTCCGGTACCTCAAGACGGTGAAGCGGAAAGAAATCGCCGATAAAATCAGCCACGCCCTCTCCTTTGGAGATCTCAGCGAGAATGCAGAGTACGAGGCAGCGAAGAACGAACAGGCGTTCATCGAGGGGCGGATTCTGGTGCTTGAGGAGAAACTCCGCCGGGCAGAAATCGTGGACGAAGAAGAGTATGCCGAAGAGGACCTCGACCGTGTCCGGCTGGGTGTGCGGGTTGTTCTTGAGAACCTTGACAAGGGGAAGATTGTGGAGTATTCCATCGTGGACTCGGTGGAAGCGGATCCTTCGGCGCAGAAGATTTCCTTTGAATCCCCTCTTGCCCAGGCACTCATCGGCCGCACCCGGGGCGAAGTCGTGGAGATCAAGGTTCCAGCAGGGGTTGTGCGGTACCGCATAGTGGACATTCGCAGGAAGGAAGAGTAAGGATTGAGGGTAGAGTTCGTTCAAGAGCGACGTAGTGGGGGGCGGTTTTTTTGTGCTCTTTCCGTAAGGTGTGGAACAAGGAGACTGAGGCTTGTGGAGGGTGACCCCGTGGAGGTCGAAACAGGCGAAAAACTCGAAAAGCTTCAGGAACTCAGGAATCTCGGCATAGAGCCCTACAACGGGCATTTTGAGAAGACTCATACGGTCCTTGAAATCCGTGACCGTGAAGCAGCGCTCATTCAAAGTGAGACTAAGGTTCGAACTGCTGGAAGGCTCATGGCCATTCGGCGGCATGGTAAGGCCCTCTTTGCTGACCTTCAGGACCATACGGGGAGAATTCAGATATACGTCAAGCGGGATGTCCTGGGTGATGACCGTTTTCAGGTTTTCCGGGCGATTGACGTCGGAGACCTTCTGGGAGTAGAAGGGAAAGTCTTCCGAACCCATGCCGGGGAGCTCACCGTTCTCGTTGAGAATTTCGTTTTTCTTGGGAAATGCCTCCGTCCCCTCCCGGAGAAATGGCATGGGCTCAGGGATGTGGAGGTTCGATACCGAAAACGGTACCTTGATCTCATCATGAACCCCGAGGTCCGGAATATCTTCCTCCTTCGCTCCCGCCTCATCCGGGAAATCCGGGCCTTTCTTGACGAGCGGGGTTTCATAGAGGTTGAGACTCCCATGATGCAAGTCATCCCCGGAGGCGCCCTGGCCCGTCCTTTCAAGACATTCCACAATGCCCTGGGGATGGAGCTTTACCTCCGTATTGCCCCGGAACTCTTTCTGAAGCGTCTCGTAGTGGGGGGGTTCGAAAAGGTCTACGAAATCAACCGGAATTTCAGGAATGAGGGAATTTCAGTCCGTCACAATCCGGAATTCACGATGCTCGAACTCTACGAGGCTTACGGGAACTACGAGACCATGATGCGCCTCTGCGAAGAACTCCTCTCCTCTGTGGTCTTCAGAGTTCTTGGAACGTACACCATCACCTATCAGTCGATGGCCATCGACTTCACCCCGCCCTGGAGGCGTGTGTTCTTGCCCGAGGCTATCCGAGAGAAAACCGGGATCGACATCCTTGAGGATTCTCTTGAAATCATGCGGAAGAAGGCAGACGCGCTGGGGATGCCCTGGGAAGTGCACTGGGATCGGGGGAAGTTCGTGAACGAACTTCTTGAGCGTTTTGTGCAGCCTGAGCTCATCCATCCAACCTTTGTGCTTGACTACCCGGTAGAGATTTCACCTCTGGCCAAGGCCAAGAAAGACGATCCCCGCCTGGCTGAGCGTTTCGAGCTTTTCATCGGGCAGGAAGAAGTCGGGAATGCTTACAGTGAGCTCAACGACCCCTTCGAACAGAGGAGACGCTTCGAAGAGCAGGCTCGGAAGCGCCAGAGGGGTGATCTCGAAGCGCATTCCATTGATGAGGACTACCTCGAAGCGCTGGAGTACGGAATGCCTCCCACAGGGGGACTGGGCATTGGGATCGACCGGCTGGTCATGCTCCTTGCCAATGCTCCTTCCATTCGAGAGGTTATCCTCTTCCCCCTCCTTCGCCCCGCCGGAGATTGACAAAGCCCCTCAGGCGGGTATAATGAAAAATGTCAGTTATGGTCAAAAGGGGGCAAGAAGGAGGGAAGGCCATGTATTCCCTCTGTGACACTATAGAGCGATACATCATGCGCCTTATCGAGAACTCCCCCGATCAGGTGGTCGTCATCCAGCGGGGGAAGCTGGCCAGTGAATTCGATTGTGCTCCGTCCCAGATCAACTACGTTCTTGCCACCCGTTTCAGCGTTTTTCGGGGCTTTATTGTGGAGAGCCGACGGGGGGGTAGTGGCTACGTCCGGATCAGGAAGATTCCTATCGACCGGATCGAGCCGATTGTGGCCTATCTTGAGGAGTATGAGCGGCAACTCAAAGAAAGTGACGTTGAGGACCTCTTGAGCTGGCTGGAGCGAGAGAACTTCATCACGCACCGCGAGGGTCAGCTCATGAAGGCGGCGATGATTAAGGCTTTAGAGAAAATCGATGACCTTGGTATTCCTCCCGGGGCAGAGCGGAACCAGCTTCGCTCAAGGATTTTGAAGGAAATGCTCCTGCAGATTCTGAGCTGGGGGAAATAGATGAGGTGCGATTTCTGCGGACACCGTGAGGCGGCGATTGTGGTGTACCTTGCCCAGGAACGGGCAGGATCAGGGGATAAGCTCTTTCTGTGCCGGAAGTGCGCGATGCATGTGTCCGTTGCTCACCTTCTTGAGACGGGACTCCGGAACGGTCGAATCCAGAAAGAGAAAACCCTGGGTCGTCAGAGGAAGCGTTGTCCTTTTTGTCTTTTGCCTTTGCGGGTGGTCCTTGAGCGTGGGTTTGTGGGATGCCCCTACTGTTACAGCGCCTTTTCCCGGGAAATAGAACGGTGGGCACGGGAGGAACAGGCAGGAAATCACCACCGGGGCGGTATGCCCTGGCGCTTTGTTCGGAGAAGGAAGATTCAGGAGAGCCTTTCTCAGGCGCTGCGAGATTTTGAGCGATGTGTGGCTGAAGAGCGATATGAGCAGGCCGAGCGCCTGAAGAGGCTCATTGAGAGGTTGCGGTCGCTCCTATGAGGGTATGTGTTCCCTGGAAAAAAGCCCTTCCCTCTCTTGGGGTGGTGCGGGAGAAAACGCAGATTGTCCTTGCCCGGAATCTCGAGGGCCTTCCCTTTCCATCGTCGCGCTTTTTCCGCCCCCTTTTCTCTGAGGAGGTTGAACGGAGGGTCACGGAGGTCATTTGCAGGGAAGGTCGGGGTTTTGGGTTCTTCCGTAGACACAACGGGGAAGGAACGGTTTCCTTCGTCCGGGAACGAAAGGGACAGAAGTTCGGGGTGGTGCTCGGGAGCGGCGATCACCTGCGAATCTTTTCAGAAAGGATGGCCCCTCTGCAGCGCGCCGACTTCGAGGCGGTACGACGACTTGACCGGTGGCTTGAGCGTTTCCTCGATTACGCCTTTGACCCTCAGTGGGGGTATCTCACGACCTCCCCCCGGTGGATGGGAACGGGCCTCAAAATTTTTGTGTGGCTCCACCTGCCCGCCCTTTCCCTGGTGTACGGTGAGGACCAGGTCCTCCAGTGGTTCCGGGAACGTCAGGAGTTTGTTGTCTCAGGGTATGGTGGAACGAAGGAGCCTGTGGCGCACGTTTTCGAAATCACGAACCGCTACACTCTGGGGGTGACGGAGGAAGAGATTTTCCAGGGAATGTCCTGGATTGAGCGAAAGGTGGTTCGGTGGGAACGGAGTATCCGGGAAGTCCTTCGGAATTCCGACCTTCACCGCAAGACTCTGCTTGAGAAGCTGCAAGAAGCGGGTAAAGATCTCGCTCGGGAAGGCGATATAAAGGGGAAGAAGATGCTGGACTTCCTGTCGTTGCTCCGCTTCGGGCAGGAAGAGGGAATATTTCCCCAGAGGCGGGGTTGTAATGGAATGAGCGTTGGGACATGGGTGGCAGAGCGGCTGGAAACCATTCCTCTGCGAGGGGTGTGTGGGGATATACTGGAATTTTTAGGAGTGTCTTTGGGGAGGATACGAGACGATGTTTGAACGGTATACCGAGAGGGCACGGAAGGTTATCATTCTGGCCCAGGATGAGGCAGTTCGCTTAAAGCACAATCACATCGGCACAGAACACCTCCTCCTCGGTCTTTTGCGAGAGCGGGAAGGCCTGGCAGCGAAAATTCTTGACAGCTTCGATATCACCCTGGAGCTCGTTCGGAGTGAACTTGAGCACATGGTGGATCGAACGGAGTACCAGGGTTCAAGGGAGGTCGCCTTCACTCCTCGGGCGAAGCGGGTTCTCGAGCTTGCCCTCGATGAGACGCGGCGCATGGGGCACAACTACGTGGGCACGGAGCACATCCTTCTTGGAATTCTTCGGGAAGGAGAGGGCGTTGGGGCCCAGATTCTCCGCCGTCTTGGTCTTGACCTTGAGATGGTACGGAACAGACTCTACGAATTCCTCAACGAAAATTCCTCCTCTCAGGAGAGTTTCCCCGATTCACCCCCATCACATCGGGAGAGTCGAACCCCTGTTCTTGACGAGTTCAGCCGGGACCTGACTCAGCTGGCTTTGGAGAAGAAGCTCGACCCGGTCATCGGGCGGGAGAGGGAAATCGAGCGGGTTATCCAGATTCTGAGCCGGAGGACGAAGAACAATCCCGTGCTTATCGGAGAGCCCGGGGTGGGGAAGACCGCCATTGTGGAAGGGCTGGCGCAGAAGATTGTCAGGGGTGAGGTTCCCGAAATTCTCAAGGGGAAACGGGTGGTGAGCCTTGACCTCGCCGCAGTGGTTGCCGGAACCAAGTATCGCGGAGAGTTTGAGAAACGCCTGAAGAAAATCATCTCGGAAATCGTCCAGACCAAGGAGGTCATCCTCTTCATTGACGAGGTGCACACCCTGGTGGGAGCTGGAGCAGCAGAAGGAGCCATTGACGCGGCCAACATTCTGAAGCCTGCCCTTGCCCGGGGAGAGCTCCAGGCCATCGGAGCGACGACCATCACCGAGTACCGGAAGTACATCGAAAAGGACTCAGCGCTCGAGCGGCGGTTCCAGCCTGTGTACGTTGATGAACCCTCCGTGGAGGTTACCATTGCGATTCTCCGGGGTATCCGGGAAAGGTATGAGGAGCACCACAAGGTACGCATCACTGATGAAGCCCTGGAGGCGGCGGCAAAGCTTTCCCAGCGGTACATTTCAGACCGGTACCTCCCGGATAAGGCCATCGACGTTATGGATGAGGCGGCAAGCCGGGTGCGGCTACGAGCCACAGTGCTCCCCCCAGAACTCAAGGAGCTTGAGGTGCGGATTGAAGAGGTTCGTCGCCAGAAAGAGCGAGCGGTCCGGAATCAGGATTTCGAAGAGGCTGCCCGTTACCGGGATGAGGAAGAACGCCTGAAACGGAAGTACCGGGAGAGCAAAGAGGCCTGGCTGCGCGAGGTGGACGCCACACGGCCGCTTGTCACCGAAGAAGACATTGCCGCAGTGGTCTCGAGCTGGACCGGGATACCGGTCTCGCGCCTTGCCATGGAGGAAAAGGAGAGACTCGTTCGCATGGAGGAGGAAATCCACAAGCGCATTGTGGGTCAGGAAGAGGCGGTCAAGGCGGTGTGCCGGGCCATTCGTCGTTCTCGGGCTGGGTTGAAGGACCCGCGCCGCCCCATTGGCTCGTTTATCTTCCTCGGTCCTTCGGGCGTTGGTAAGACAGAGCTTGCCAAGGCGCTCGCAGAGTTCCTCTTTGGAAGAGAAGACGCCCTCATCACTCTGGACATGTCCGAGTACATGGAGAAGTTCACGGTTTCGCGCCTTGTCGGTTCACCTCCAGGGTATGTGGGGTACGAAGAAGGTGGACAGCTCACCGAGAAGGTGCGGAGACGGCCGTACTCTGTCGTCCTCTTCGACGAGATTGAAAAGGCGAATCCCGAAATCTTCAACATCCTCCTCCAGATTATGGAAGAGGGCCGACTCACCGATGCTCAGGGGAGGGTTGTGGATTTCAAGAACACCATCATCATCATGACCTCAAACCTTGGTGCACGGATGATTGCCTCCCAGGGGGGCATTGGTTTTGGGGACAAGAAAGAAGAAGGACTCTCGTACCAGGAGATTAAGCATCGGGTTATGGAGGAGGTCAAGCGGGTCTTTACTCCGGAATTCCTGAACCGGGTTGATGAGATTATCGTCTTCCGTCCGCTGAAGCAGAAGGAGATTGAACAGATTGTGGAGCTCCTCATGAAGGAAACGAAGAACCGTCTGAAAGAGCACGGAATGGACATCGAGCTCACCCCGGAGGCTCGTGCCTTCATTGCGCGGGAGGGATACGACCCGAACTTCGGAGCCCGTCCACTCCGCCGGGCCATTCAGCGGCTTGTGGAGGATCCGCTCTCGGAGCTCATTCTGAGCGGGACCTTTAAGGAAGGCGACCGCATCATTGTGACGCTTGAGGATGGGAAGATTTCCTTCACGAAGTTCGCACCCCTTGAGCTGTCCCTGCAGACCTGACGATGAGGTATCTCTGCAGTGAATGCGGGTATTCCACTCCCAACTGGATGGGGCGCTGTCCCCAGTGTGGGGGGTGGAATACTTTTTTTGAGGAGAAAACAGAGCGAAAACCTAAAAAATCAGCATCCCCTCCAGGAGTTGTCCCTGTGCGCCTCTCCGAGGTGAACGAGGCAAATCTCTGGGAGTACCGCCGTTTCTCTTCCGGTATCGGAGAGGTCGACCGGGTCCTTGGAGGAGGAGTTGTGGAAGGGTCGCTCATTCTCCTCAGCGGGGATCCGGGTATTGGGAAATCCACTCTTCTCCTTGAGATCGCCGAGAACGTCGCCCGGGCGGGCAAAACGGTGCTCTATGTCTCCAGCGAGGAATCCCTTGCCCAGGTCTACCTGAGAGTGAACCGCCTCGGCCTGTCCAGGACGCCCAACCTTTTTCTCCTCTCCTCTGACACTTTTGAGGACATTCTCAGCGCCATCGATACCCTCTCTCCTCATCTTGTGATTGTCGATTCCATTCAGAACCTCTCCCGGCAGGAGAACGACTTCCTTCCTGGAAGCGTGGCGATGTTGCGGGAGCTGAGCACCCAGTTCATGGGAATCGCCAAAAAGCGCGGCATTGCCTGTATCCTTGTGGGCCATGTCACCAAAGAGGGCGTGGTTGCCGGGCCGAAGACTTTAGAACACCTTGTGGACGTGGTACTGTACCTTGAAGGGGACCCCAACCGCCCGCTGCGGATGCTTCGGGGTATGAAGAACCGCTTTGGATCTACCCAGGAAGTGGGACTTCTTGAGCTTGGGGAGGAAGGATTTGTGGAGGTGAGCGATCCCTCTCTGTACTTCCTCCTTGACGGTGAGGGGTCTTGTCCTGGGGTGGCCCGAACGGTTCTTGCGGAAGGGAAAAGGGCCATGGTGGTGGAGATTCAGTCTCTTGTTCATCCGAGTTCTTTCGACTTTCCCCGACGGGTGAGCCTGGGTATTGACCTCAACCGGTTGCACCTCCTCCTTGCGGTGGTGGAGAAAAACGCGAGGATACGCTTTTCCCGGCACGACGTCTACGTGAGCATCGCTGGGGGAATCCGCGCTCTCGAGACTGGTCTCGATCTTGCCCTGTGCGTCAGCCTCGTTTCCTCCCGTCTGGAGAGAGAGGTCCGCAAGGACACCGTGTTCTGCGGTGAGGTTGGGCTTGGGGGTGAGGTGCGGTCAGTCCCCCTTCTTGAGCTGCGCCTTCAGGAAGCGCTTCGGGTAGGCATGCGCCGGGCCGTCCTGGCGCGGAATCAGAAAGTTCCGCTCCGCCTTGCGGGCATCGATTGCGTCTTCTGTAGCCACATCCTTGAACTCCTTGAAAGAGAAGGGCTCAAACCGTAATTTGCCTCCCTCTGTGTCCTCTCTGGTGCTGAGGTCCTTGTTTTCTGGGGAAAATTGGTATAATGGAGGAAGGAGCGTCTTTTTCCGGAGGTTTTTCGTGATGTTGGGATGCGGGTTTTTCAAGAAGCGGGGTGGAGGTGTTGGGTATGGGGAAGGTGGCTTCCCTGGTTCTCTGTGCCTTGCTGGCAGGATGTGTCTTCATGCTTTTCTCCTTTCTTGCTCCATGGTCTTCTCGTCTGTGGGATACGCTCTTTGCCCTTTTTGCCGCCTTGGGGGTGATGGTGGTCAGCATGCGGTTTGTGAAACCTCTGGAAAAGGCCTTCACCGTGGTGGGAGGGGTGCTATCCCGGGCTTCGGCGGTCGACATCCTCGTCGGCCTTGGTGGGCTCATTGTCGGACTGGTTATCGGAGTGCTCCTCACCTATCCGATATCCTTTTTGCCCTTTAAGAACGCGGCACTACCGCTTGTGGTGACCATTATCTGTGGAGCTCTTGGTCTTGCGGTTTTTCTCTTGCGAAAGGACGA
>JAPWUU010000039.1 GCA_028275365.1 Candidatus Caldatribacterium sp. | reverse complement strand
ACTCTCCTGTTGGGGCAAAAAGGTGAGACTGCTTCGGAGACGAATATACGACCTCGCAGTGACACGGCAGGGGTCACTGCGAGGAGCGAAGCGACGAAGCAGTCCCCCTTTTTGTCACTGCGAGCGAAGCGAAGCAGTCCGGCGGCATTTTTCGCCGTTGCGAGCGAAGCGAAGCAATCTGAGATTGCTTCGCCAGACGAACAAGCGAGGCTCGCAATGACCAAGAAAAGGGCGAAAAAGCGAGGCTCGCAATGACCGAGGAAAGGGCGAAACGACGAGTTCGTAGTGACCCTTTTTGTGTGTCGTTGCGAGGGCCAAAGGCCCGAAGCAATCCCGCAGTGACCCCCTCCTTTGTCTTTGCGAGGAGCAAAGCAACGAAGCAGCCTTATACCCTGGGAAAAGGAGATACGACCTTACAGCATGCGAGGAATCTCAGCGATATCGGGAAGGCTCTTAACCACAAGGGGAAGCACTATTCCGTGCTTTTTGATAGACAAGAAGAAGCTCCCGAATCCCTTCTTCAAGAGAAATCGCAGGAGTCCATCCGGCTTTTTTGAGCTTGGTAACATCAAGACCAAGGATTTTTGGTTTTCGCCCCGGTGAGGGGGGAAAGGTCCGAAGTGCCGGGACCCCAAGACCGAGCTTTCTGCAAAGCTCTTGATAGAGGCCAGCCAGAGAAAGAACACTGAGCGGGCTTCCACTCCCGACGTTGTAGACATCATTCCAGCAATGGTTCCTTGCTGGGTGGAGGAAGAACTCGATGGAAGCAACGGCATCCCGAATATGAAGAAGGTCCACCACATCCTCTCCGTTATGGTACACCGGAAGAAAAACGCCACTGACAGCGTAACGAGCGAACCGGTGAGGTAATTCTTCCTCACGTATAAAAGTCCCAGAACCGTAAAGCCTCGAGAAGCGAAGAATGAGGAACTGCATACCCCTTTGCTGGGTTTCTCGCACCAAGAGTTCGCCGCGGTACTTTGTCCGACCGTACACAGTGTCGGGACGTGGCGCACAGTCCTCACGGTAAGGGTAAGGGTCTTTTGCTCCGTATACGGCCTGGCTGGAGCAGTAGAGTATCCGCTTCACCCCAGATTGCAGCGCGGCTTCAAGGAGTTTTCTCGTACCAGAGACGTTGACCCGCTCTGCCTCGTCGGGATGGCTTTCACAGAATTCTATTCCTCGCATTGCCGCCGCGTGGACGACGATATCCGCATCCTCAAGATATGCCCCGTACGTTGCAGGGTCATTCAGGTCACCCACAACGTACTGCACCATCGTTTCCTCCGGAAGAATCTCCCCGAGAAATGATAGCTTTTCGCGGGTATGCACAAGACAGACGACCTTCGCAATGTCAGGACTTCGCGACAGTGCAAGGAGAAGGTTACTCCCCAGGTACCCACTTGCGCCGGTCAGAAACACCTTCATACATCCAGTTCCCTTCTTTTACCAAGGGTTTCTATCGACTCCCGGCTGACTATGCATTCATCGACGAACCGGAGCGCAACCTTCGTCGTATCAGGACGAAGTAAGGACTGAATCGTGTTGGGTTCTTCTCCTTCAAGGTAGCGAATGATCGCCTCACATTCACGGAATCCAAGAAGCGCTCTGACTGCTGTTATGCCGGTGAATCGGGGATTCACCTCAAAGGCAACAAAGCCTCGCCGGGTAATCTTCCCCTGAATATTCAGGGGACCAAAAAGGCCGAGGTCGCAGAAGGCCTCGGCAATCCTCAGGGCGACATGCTCTACTTCGGGAATGCTCCGCGGTTCCACTCTCATCGGTGTGCCGCTTTTGAGGACATTCTCGCTTACGAATATTCCCAGAGTCTCTCCACGCAGGCCTTTGAGAACCTGAATGGATATCTCGTGTTCTTGCCGAAGTTCCCAGGAAGCGAAAACATCCTGTGGAGTGACTCGCTCTTTACCCCACTGCACCGGGATAAGGTACTCCTGGAACATGTATCGCCTGACGTTGTGCAGAGTGCGAATGTCTTCGCGCGAGAACAGCACCCTTACTCCCGAGGAGCTTGAACCATCAAGGGGCTTCGCGATAATAGGAAATCCTTGCCTTTCGATCAGCACTTCAAGGGAGTCGTAAAGAACGGTTTCGGCAAAAGGCAGGCTTTGCTCTTTGAAGAACTCGTAAGTTCTCAGTTTATCCCGACACACCTGGACGCAGGGCTCGTCAGATACAATGACCTGGCAACCAAGGCTGCAAAGGAGGTCCTTCTTCATCCTCGCCAAAGACAAGAGTTCCGGGTCGGACCCTGGAAAGAGATACGTTATGTGTTCTCTTGAGCAAATCTCAAATATCCTCGTCCTGTATTCCTCTTCCTCAGCCCGGGGAACAAGGTAAGCTCTATCGCAGAGGGAGAATCCAGCGCTGAAGGGATGAACATCGGTCCCCACAAGGAAAAGGTCAAGGCCCGATAATCGCAGGGCTTTTAGGATAGCCTGCCCAACACCTCCACCAACTGCGGTAACAAGAAATCGCCGTTTCCGTGGCTTACTCATGAGCGTCTGTTTTTCTATTATTGTACAAGTTGCCAAACAGGTGTCAACGCTGAATTGGAGGGGACAGCATCAACCCGTGAGAGTATCTTTCCTCAGGTTATGGACCGGTCCCTCACCACATCAGGGCTGACGGTGTGTTCCTGATTTTGAGGGAGGATGTCCTTCTCGGCTTTCTGGCAGGAGAACTCAATCCTTCTTTTTCCCAAGGCCAATCTGGTCATCGAGGAAGCACTGGCCTTTGGAACTCTTTGAGGATCTACCGGAGTGCATCCACAGGATCTCAGCTCTAAGGCGTGCTGGTGGTTTTGTCAGCAGGGCCTCCTCTAGACCCTTAATGGTGAAAAGTGGCAAGACAACCCCAGGACCTGCAAGACTATCCTATCACCAGCTCCTACACACCCTCTCTTTCAGGTTCCCGGGTAGACATGCCATCAGGGCGATACGTGGGAACAAGGGCCCGAAGAGCCTGCCGAATAGAATCGCTATCGTAGCTTTGAGCAGCCGCAAAAAGCTGTGCAATACCCCTTTCGAGTTCCTCATCAGATGGGACAGGCGTCCGAGCAATGAAGATTTTCTCATGGCGGGAGGTCTCAACCCTCTCCTCAGCGCTCAGGATTTCTTCAAAAAGCTTCTCCCCCGGACGAATCCCAACGTACTCGATTTGTATATCCTTGTCAGGATCAAAACCCGAAAGGCGAATAAGGTCTCTGGCCAGATCAACAATCCGGACCGGCTCTCCCATATCAAGGACATAAACCACCCCATTCTCCCCTAAGCCTGCAGCCTGGAGGACAAGCTGGACCGCCTCAGGAATGGTCATGAAGTACCGTTTCATATCGGGGTGGGTCACCGGTATCGGTTTCCCCTGCTGAATCAATTTCTGGAAAAGAGGAACTACGCTCCCCCGACTTCCAAGGACGTTTCCAAAACGCACTGAGACAAAAATCTGACCAGGGCGAGCCTTTCGGGCCGCCTGATGTACAAGGTACTCCGCCACTCTCTTCGTGGCCCCCATGACCGAAACAGGGTTCACGGCTTTATCGGTGGAAATATTGACAAACCTCTCAACCTCATACTCAAGAGCGAGATCCACAAGGTTCTTCGTTCCAAGCACGTTGTTGAAGACCGCCTCGCTCGGGTTCAGCTCTGCAAGGGGAACGTGCTTGTGAGCTGCGGCATGGAATACAACCTGTGGCCTGTACTGGCAAAACACGTGTTGAAGTCTGGGGTAATCCCTTATGTCTCCCAGGATAATGCGGTATCGCGCATCAGGACATCTCAGCTTCAACTCCGTTTCGGTTTCAAACAGGCTGTTTTCGCCGTGCCCCAGAAGAAGAATCTCTTTGGGTGAAAATCGAGCGACCTGGAAAACAATCTCCTGACCTATAGACCCTCCGGCCCCGGTAACAAGAACAGTTCGACCCTTCAGGTAATTTTTGACTTCTTCCAGGTTCAGGCGAGCCGGCTCACGGCGGAGAAGGTCTTCAAGGCTCACGTCACGGATGCGGGTAATGGAGACCCTTCCCGAGAGAATCTCGTAGATCCCGGGAACGATCCGACAATGTACTCCTGCCTCCCTTGCCAGTTCCACCACTTTCCGCACGATTTCTCCGGGGGCCGACGGAATCGCAATCAGTACTTCATCAATACGATTTTCGTGCACCACCTGAGAGAGCTCATCCAGCCCACCAAGAACCGGAACACCAACAAGGGTATGACGCTGCTTTGCCTTATCGTCATCCAGAAACCCCACCGGCACAAGCCCTGCTTCCGGATGGCGTAGCATCTCCCGCACGATCATGGTGCCGGCCTCTCCGGCGCCGACAACAAGCACTCTTTTCCTCCCCTGAACCTTCTCTGCTCTCAGACGTTCATAGAGAAGGCGAGCCCCAAACCGCATACCCCCAAGAAGAAAGGTGGCAAGAAGGGCGTCGATAATAGGAATACTTCTGGGAACAGAATAAGAGTGCGGAAGGAGCACATAGACGGTAAGCAGAAAGATTCCGGCCGCCCCTAAAACGGTGCATCTTACGACCATTAGAAGGTCCCGTACCCCAGCCCTGGACCAGTACTGCCGGGGTAAGCCGAAAGCCCAGATTAAGAAAGCCTTAAAGGGCGTACTCAGAACGAAATAGGCGATCATTCCCGGAAGATAACGCGGAGGGATACCTTCAAGACGCAGGAAGAGTGCCAGAGGAACAGTGACCGTCCAGGCAATGACATCCAGAATGAATTTCGACCAGAAGGCCCTCACGATCCCACCTGAGAGCTCACGGAGTACACCGGGAAACAGCCTCCATCAGGGCTTCCACAACCATCCGCACTTCGGACTCCGACATCCGGCCATGGAAGGGAAGGGCTATGGTGCGGCCGGCTACGGACTCAGTAACCGGCAACAACCCCTCACGAGTTCCCAAAGATTTCCGAATGTACGGCTGCAAATGCACCGGGGGGAAATAGCCCCTGGTAGGAATCCCCTTTTCAGCCAAAACCTGCATCACCCTGTCCCGGTGCAGCCCTTGAGAGAGAGTCACCACATACACAAACCAGCTCATGCGCACATACGGCAGAACTACCGGAAGACGCACTCCTTCAACACCCTGAAGGCAGGATGAGTACATTTGGGCCACCTTTTCCCGGTTAGCCAGAAGCACTTCAATCCGCCGTAGCTGAGAAATCCCCAAAGCCGCAGACATCTCAGTCATCCGGTAGTTGTAGCCGAGATATTCGTGTTCAAGCCACTCTCCGGTCGCTCTGCGCCCCTGGTTGCGCAAGCTCCGGCACAGAGAGGCTATACCAGGGTTGTTCGTGACAATCACCCCACCTTCTCCGGTGGTCATTTGCTTGTTTGGATAAAAGGCGAAGGCAGCAGCATCGCCAAACTGGCCAATCTTTTTCCCCTTGTATTCAGCACCAATGGCTTCACAGGCGTCATCAATAACCCTCAGGCTGTGACGCTCTGCAACATCCAGGATTTCATCCCAATCGGCAGGGTGACCGAAGACATCGACGACCATGATGGCCCTGGTACGGGGTGTGATTTTCCGCTCCAGGTCTTCGAGGTCGAGGGTATAGGTATCAGGCCGAATATCCACGAAAACCGGTATTGCCCCCTCGTAGAGCAGTGCGTTGACCGTTGCCACAAAGGTGAAAGAAGGAACGAGCACCTCATCCCCCGGTCCAATGCCCAGAGCCTTCACAATGAGGTGGAGCGCTGCCGTTCCCGAGCTCACGGCCACGGCATGCTTTACCCCGATGTAGCCGGCAACAAGCTCTTCGAACTCCTCAATCCTGGGCCCCAGGGAAAGCCGCCCAGAACGGACAACCTCTGCTACTGCCTGGACATCCTCTTCGGTGATATCCGGGGAGGACATGGCTATCCGTTCACGCATCAACCGCATCCTCCAGAAGAAAGCAGAGGCCTCGCCGGTACCCCGGCTGCAGTGATGGAAGGAGGCAAGTCTCGAATAACCACCCCTCCCGCTCCCACAACGGTCCAGGACCCCACTCTTATACCAGGCGCCACTACCGAACCTATGCCCAAAAACGCTCCCTCCTCAACAACCACTGAACCGGCGAGGTGCACTCCCGGCGCAAGGTGTACGAAATCCTCCACAACACAATCATGGTCCACCGTAGCTCCAGTGTTTACGATAACATGAGACCCAAGGTGAGCACAAGGCTGTACCACTGCACCGGCGAAAATTACCGTGCCTGGACCAAGCGTCGCCGAAGGATGAACGTAAGCCCTGGAGTGTACAACACACAACCATTCCCAACCTGCAAGCTCTTGAGCGAGTCTCTTCCGAAGCCGGTTGTCCCCTATCCCTATGACTCCGGTCTGAGGAGACATGGCCTTCGCATCGGCAATTGTGCCAATAACCCTTACTCCAAAGAGAACCAAGCCCTGCTTCCCAGGGTCGTCATCAAAGAATCCGTCAACCCTGATACCAGCATCGAGTAAGGTACTCAGAACTACCTTTGCATGTCTTCCAGCACCGATGATGTAGACTCCCATGCCTTCCCTCCCTGGAACTTCGGCATCGTCGCAAATCCAGGGTGGGAAACCCCCTCACGCTTCAGTACTGCAAGAACGGTAAGGAAAAGAATCTTCATATCCAGCAGAAAGCTCACATTGTCGACATACCAGACATCAAGCCGGAATTTCTCCTCCCAGTCAAGGAGATTGCGGCCATAAACGGCTGCCAGCCCAGTCACACCGGGTTTCACCTCATGGCGACGGGCCTGTTCTGGAGTGTACAGGGGCAAGTACTCCACAAGGAGTGGACGCGGGCCCACGAGGCTCATGTCTCCCTTAAGCACGTTCCAGAGTTCTGGAATTTCATCAAGGCTCAAGCAACGGAGGAACCTCCCTACCCTTGTCAAGCGTTCCTCATCAGGCAGGAGATTGCCCTTTTCATCCCTGAGGTCAAGCATGGTGCGAAACTTGTACATGACAAAGGGTTTCCCATGAAGGCCAGCGCGTTCCTGGCGGAAAATGACAGGAGAACCCATGGTGCAATATACGACCAGAGCTACGGCAAAAGCCACAGGGGAAAGGATAACCAGGGCCAGCGTAGCCAGAACGATGTCTACAACCCTTTTCCCAAAGCTCCGGTACCATCCGTTACCCACTTTGTAGCACCCAAAGGTATTCTACTACAGGTTCCGGTAACTGATGAAGAAATGCTACTTAGAACCAGACCTCAACGAGTCTTTGGGCTTCTCTTAAGACCTCAGGAGAAGAAAAAGGATCCTGGCAGGAGCGGATGGCTCCCTCCACAAGGCTCACAAAGGCCTCCGGAGGGAGGAAATGGGGGATGTCCCGGATGTAGACTGCCTGGGGATAGAGCCTGTGGGCCGCCTCATAAATGAGGACCTGTGCGGTGGTGTAGGCGGTGATTTCCCCAAGGTCGTTGAGGGCATCCTTTTGGAGAGGATAGAATCCTCCCGCAAGCTGTACGTTCTTCCACCTGACGTAGACAAGGCAGGAAGACCCGGAAAAGGAAGGAATGGAGAACTCTCCGTTCTCGCCGAGGAAACCCTGGAAGACCTCTCCCCTTTCGTTGTACGCAAGAACCACCCCTTCTCCGGGAGAGACTGCCTCGCAGGAAGGGAGCACCACCCTCCCCTCCACACCACATCTCCCCGGAGTCCCAAAAGACGGACCCTGGAGACACCCACCAAGGAAAGGCACAAAAAGAAGCACAAGCACCGCGACCCTCATACCATAAAGATTACTCGGGACAAAAGGAATTTTCCATAGGAAAAAGGGACTATTTTGGGATGGGAGAGGGCCCAGGCGATTTCCTGTGACCCGTTCCTCTGAGGCTGCCCTGCCTGCAATGACCTTCACCGTGTCCTTGCGAGCTCGCCGTTTCGCCTTTTTCCCTGGTCCCTGCGAGGTCGTCGTTTCGTTTCCGAAGCAGTCTCAAAAACTCTTGTCCAGGGGCAGGATTGCTTCGCTTCGCTCGCAATGACCCACAAAAAGTGTCATTGCGAGCCTCGTTTGTTTGTCTGGCGAAGCAATCTCAGATTGCTTCGCTTCGCTCGCAACGGCGGAAAATGCCGCCGGACTGCTTCGCTTCGCTCGCAGTGACACATAAAGGTAGTCATTGCGAGCTCGTTTCTTCGTTTGCGAGGCAATCCCAAAGCCGGATTGTCTCGAAAGCTTTGTCCCCCTCAAGAGAGAAACCCCGGAGATGAGAGGCGCATCCCCACGGTAGTACAAAGGAGCCCAGGTGACAGAAGATCCTGCAGCACGGCGGGTCAGTCCGTAAGGAGTAACCGGACTTTCTGCAGGACTTCCGCAATGACCTCCTTCGGCAACGAAGCGATGTACTCTGCCTACTGTTCCTGCCAGTCGAGGCTCTTAATCTGATCAGAGAGGATGACCCCGTGAACCGGAAGATCAGGCGGAAGGACAACCTCAAAAGGATAACCTTTACGTTTCGAAGTCACCGGGCAAAACAGGGCCAGACCCACTTTCTCGTTGTACGCCCGGGGGGAGAGCACCACAGCCGGTCGTCGCCCGGACTGTTCGTGCCCACTCTGGGGAGTAAACTGCAACCAGACAAGATCACCCCTCTCCGGGACGTACCGTTTTCCCCCTACCATGCCTCCCGTCCCCAGGGCTTCCCGGTGTCAACTTCCTGGTGGAGATTTTCAGGGGTGACTTCGGCAAGAAGCGTCTCCAGAGTAGAGACTTTCTTTACGAGAAGCTTCCCCTCCCAGAGTTCGAAATCGACCTCGGTCCCCTCGGCAAGGCCAAGGCGTTCGGCGAAAACCTTAGGGATGCGAATTCCAAGGCTGTTCCCCCATTTCCTGACGCGCACCATATGCGTCCTCCTCACGTGGGATATACCAAGTATATCCTGATGACTGCCGCTTTGCAATCCGGTGCCGGGTGCTGGAAAAGCAATTTTGCTTTTCCAGCACCCTGCTCTGTTCCCAGATTCCCCTGGTGACGAATCGGGGAAAAAGGCCCCACCGTAGAGCTCGGTTTGCTCTGGGTTTGCCTCCACAACGATCTCCCCAGCACACTGCTGTGAACCTTGTCTGCTCTTTGAGAGAGCAATTCTGAGACTGCATCGCTTACAGTAATCCCTCAACCTGTCACTGCAAGGTCGTCGTTTTGTCCTTTATCTTTGTCACTGCGAGGTTGTCGTTTCGTTTCCGAAGCAGTCTCAACCACCAGATTGCTTCGGGCCTTCGGCCCTCGCAATGACTGGGGAAAAGTCACTGCGAGGTCGTTGTTTCGCCCTTTTTCTTTGTCACTGCGAGCCTCATCTGTTCGTCCCCCATTTGTCACTGCGAGCCTCGTTTGTTCGTTTGGCGAAGCAGTCTCACTTTTCGCCCTTTAGGTAGTCATTGCGAGCTCGTCTTTTCGTTTGCGAAGCAATCTCTTCCTCCACCCTGTGGGAGTACGGGATTGCTTCGGGGCTTTGCCCCTCGCAATGACCGACAACAAGAGTCACCGCGAGGTCGTTGTTTTTGCCTCCGAAGCAGTCTCAAAAACCCTTACCCAGGAGTACGAGGTTGCTTCGCTTCGCTCGCAACAACGGAGAAAACGTCCGTCGGGTTGCCTCGGGCCTTCGGCCCTCGCAATGATGGGAGAGGGAGTCACTGCGGGGTCGTAGTATCGTCTCCGAAGCAGTCCCACTTTCTCCACCCAGTCATTGCGAGCCTCGTTTTTTCGTTTGGCGAAGCAATCTCAAAAGCCCTCCAGAAACACGAGGCTGCTTTGTCGCTTCGCTCCTCGCAGTGATAGAAGAGAGGGTCACTGCGAGGTCGTTGTTTCGCTTCCGAAGCAGTCTCTTCCCTCAAAGAAAACGAGGTCTCCCGCCACCCCACAACCCGAGGCAAAGGGAACCACTGCATGACGGACAAGAGCATCCCTGCAACGCCTGAAGGAAAAAGCCCGGGCAAGATACGTCCTCACGGTGCGGGAACGTACCACCAGGCCACACCGCTTCAGACTCAGGGTAACCCCCGCAGGAAGAACTCACAGGCGGGGACGATCTTCACGGCGATGTCGCCGTCCAGCCTGAGCTCTCCCCGCTCGTCGAAGGAGAGGACGTACCCCTCCTTGAGCCCCAGAGCCCGGCAGGCTTCTCTGAGACCTGCAAGTTCCCTCTTTGTGACTTCCTCGTTCCCCAGAGAGAAGCACACCTGGATAGCGACTTTCCCATCGAGGATGAAGTCGCACTCTTTTTGCTCCTTGAAGCACACAAGCTCCCGGGAGGACCTCAGAAGTTCGAGGAAAACGGCGTTTTCCAGGAGGACCCCCGCACTTTCCTGGAGAAAGCGTATCCCTCGCAAAAGTCCAGTATCGATGAGGTAGACCTTCTTCTCCGCAAGCTCGGATTTCACTAAAGACCGGTAGTGCTTCCGGAGGAGCTTCACGAAGTAGGCGCTTTCGGCAAAATCGAGGTACGCATAGAGGGTGTCCTTGCCCACCCTGATGCCCTGGGACCTGAGCTCATTGTAAATCCTGTGCACCGAAAGGAATTTCCCGGAGTTCTCCGCCACCCGCTTCAGGAAATACTTGAGCACCAGAGTGTCCCGGACCTGGTACCGTTCGGCGATATCCCGATAGAGCATCACTTCAAAGTACTCCTGGAGGGTCCGTATTTTCAGCTCCTCCTTGAGCAGGGCCACCTCTGGAAATCCTCCAAATTCTAAGTACTCCCGGAAAAGCTGTATCACCCTGGCTCTTCTTGGGGAACTGTAGAAGTCCCGTTCCGGGTCAAAATCGAACCCTTTAAACCGCAGGAATTCCCCAAAACTTAAGGGCAAAAGTTCGTAGTTGACAGTTCTTCCCCGGAGTGCCGTGGCGATCTCCCGGGAGAGGAGCCTTGAGTTTGAGCCGGTGATGAAGACGTTCCGGCTCACGCTGTCGTAGAGACGGCGCACGAACCTTTCCCACCCGGCAACGTTCTGGACCTCGTCGAGGAAAAAGTAGCAACCTGCCAGGTCAAGGTCCGGGTAGAACTCCCGGTAGGCCTGAAGGATGAGGTCGAGTGAGTGAACGTCAAGGTCCATCCGCTCGTCCTCGAAGTTCAGGTAGAGCACCCGCCGCACGTCAACACCCCTTCTTTGAAGGTCCCTGACATGCTGGAAGAGGAGATAGGTCTTCCCCACCCTCCTCGGCCCCACCACGGAAACGATTTTCCCAGACTCAAAGGGCAGCTTCAGGTCTCGCTCTATGAGGTCCGGCAGTTTCCCAGTATGGAACTCGTAGATGATGGACTTCAGGGTATCTTTCATCATGACAGGGAAATTCTAATCCAAAAGTTTCCTTCCGTCAAGGAAAATTCTGGGACTGCTTCGTCGCTTCGCTCCTCGCAGTGACAAAGGAGAAGTGTCACTGCAAGGTCGTAGTTTCGTTTCCAAAGCAGTCTCGACTGCCAGAGGTCATTGCGAGCTTCATTTTTTGCCTTTTTGGGCGGTCATTGCGAGCTCGTAGTCTCGTCTGCGAAGCAATCTCGTGAGACTGCTTCGCTT
>JAPWUU010000012.1 GCA_028275365.1 Candidatus Caldatribacterium sp. | reverse complement strand
CTTGAATCGGACCCTGAAGTGGTGAAGCAGGTTGAGGAGCTCAAGAAGCAGGTTCTCATTCGGGAAATCATCAGAAGGGAAATCATCGACAAGGTCCAGGTAAGCGACGAAGAAATCCAGAGAGAATACAACGCCAACCCCACGCTCTATACCGAGCCCGAACAGGTGAAGGCACGGCATATCATGACGAGTTCTCGGGAGAAGGCAGAGGCTATTCTCGCAGAACTGCAGGCTGGGCGACCTTTTGAGGAGGTGGCACGGGAGAAATCCGAATCGCCTGATGCCTTGAGCGGCGGGGCAATGGGGTACATCAAGCGGGGAGACCTTGACCCTGAAATCGAGAAAGTTCTCTTCGAACTCGCCCCGGGGAACTACAGCGATATCGTGGAGATCAACGATGGGTTCCACATTTTCCTCGTGGAGGAACATCTGAAGCCCCGCCTTAGGGAGCTCTCGGAAGTCCGTGAGGAAATCATCGCCCGTCTCACCCCCCAGAAGCAGCAGGAGGCGTTTGAGAAATGGATTGAGGAGTTGAAAAGCAAGGCCGAAATTGCCATAATAGAGGAAAATCTCCCCTCAAAAAGCAACGCCGAAAAGGTCCAAGAAGGTGGGTCACCGTCTCCATGAGAGAGACCCTGCGTGACCTTGCGCGAAGGCCTCAAAATGGGGAATACCTGGAAATCCGCCTTGAGCACACTGTGACCACAAGTATTCGCATCCACAATGCTACTGTGGAGAGGCTCAAAGTTACGGAAGAGCGGGGTGGTTCCCTCCGCATTCTCCATCCGAAAACGGGCTGGTGGTTTGCAAGTTTCCAGGGATGGGATGACTTAGAGGAACACGTTGCCTTTGGTCTGCGCTCGGTCGTCCTCCTTCCGCAAAGCGGAACTGGTGTTATTCGGGGAGAGGGTACCGAAGAGGAGATTCGTTTCTCCCCAAGAGAGGATTTTCGGGGAAAACCTCTTGGAGAGAAAGTCCAGCTCCTTTTTGCCTATGCCCGGATGCTCCGGGAGGCCTCCCCCTTTGTGGTCAGTGCGGTTGTGGAGTACCGCGACGAGTGGCGCACCGTGTACTTTGCTAACTCCGATGGGTCGGTAATCTTCTGGGAAAAGCCTGACATCTCGCTGAGCTTTGTGGCAACAGCCCGGAAAGGAGACCAGATTGAGGTCTATCGTGATGGAGTGGCTGGGAAAGCGGGATTTGAGCTTGTGAGGGGTTTGGAGGAGCTTGCCCATCGGGTGGGGAAACAGGCAGAAGCGTTACTCTTTGCCCGACCTTTCCCAGGTGGAGTGTACGATGTGGTTCTGGACCCGGTCCTTGCGGGGGTTTTCATTCACGAGGCGTTCGGGCATCTCAGTGAGGCAGATTTTCTTTCCCGGAATGAGCGCCTTCAAAAACTCATGGTGCTGGGGAAGCCGATTGCTTCCCCGGTACTCTCGGTATTTGATGACGGAAGCCTTGAAAACCTCAGGGGCTCTTCTCCCTACGATGATGAGGGTACGCGGACACAACGGACATACCTCATTCGGGAGGGTTATCTCTCTGGAAGGCTGCACTCGCGGGAGACGGCATTTCTCCTCGGTGAGTCCCCTACAGGGAATGCCCGCACCATTTCATATCGCTTCCCGCCCATTGTGCGGATGACCAACACGGGGATTGAGCCGGGAACGGTATCTCCTCAGGACCTCTTTGCTGACATCGAACGGGGTGTGTACGCGGTGGAGTACGTTGGTGGGAATACCGCTCTTGAGCTCTTCACTTTCTCCCCGGCCTACGGGTACCTCATTGAAGGGGGGAAGATTGGGGAGATGGTGAAGGACATTGTCCTCAGTGGAAATCTCTTCCAGACTCTTGGTAAAATAGACGCGGTGGCGAATGATTTCCGCTGGACTGAGGTGGGCTGGTGTGGGAAGGGCGAGCAGATGGGCCTTCCCACACCAACGGGAAGTCCACATGTTCGACTGCGGGAGGTCCTTGTGGGGGGACAGCGCCATGCGTGAGGTTGTGAGCATTGCGAAGGCCAGAGGGATTCAGGCGGACCTCTTTGTGCGGAAAGTCTGGGAGAAGAGCATAGAGTACGAAGCCGGGGTGTTTCGGGGGTATGTGGCGAGAGAACATACTGGGTGTGGGTTGAGAGTAATTCGCTCTGACAGACGCCTGGGGTTTTACGCTTTCACCCTTCCCTGTGCCCCTTCGGAGGCAGTAGAGCAGGCTCTAGAGGTGAGCGCTTTCGGTGACGCGGTCGATTTCACTATTCCCTCCTATCCTTCCACCACCGAATGGAAGGATTTCGTCGATCCTCGCCTTGAGGGACTGAGCGTTCGGGAAATGGTGGAGATTGGGGAATACCTTGTGGGGCAGTTGAAGGCAACTCATCCCGGAGTTCTGACGAATGTTCGTATTGCTGCGGGAAGAGAAGAACGGGAGCTCTTCAACCACCATGAAGAGGAGATTCGCTTTGCCCGAACTTTCTTTGAAATCTCGATTGAGGCTACCCGGGTAAAGGATGATGACATTCTGACCGTGTACGTGGAGAGGAGCTGGGGCAATCGGGACATTGACGTCGACGACCTTCTGAAAGAGGTTAAGCTCAGGCTTGACCTTTCAGAACGGATGGTTTCCGTCCAGAGCGGGCAGTATCCGGTGCTTTTTACTCCTTCAGGGTGCATGGTCCTTCTCTACCCCCTGCTGTATGGATTGAACGGTCGTAACATCGCTTTCGGGAAGTCTCCGCTCCAGGACAAACTTGGTAAAGTCCTCTTTTCCTCGCTGTTCTCCCTCGTTGAAGTCCCTCAGGAGCCCTGGGCTTTAGGTTCGTGCCCGTTCGATGACGAGGGGATACTGACTCCAGAGGAACGTGTCCTCGTGGAGAGTGGAAAGGTGGAAGACGGTTTCTGGGACCTCTGGAGTGCGGCAAGGACCGGTCGGAAGACCACGGCCAGTGGCTTCCGTCGTTCTCCATGGGACATGCCAGAGCCAGGCTTTAGCGTCCTGAAAATCAAAAACGGGCTGCGAGATCGCGAGACCCTCGTGGAGGAGCTTGAGGAGGGCCTCGTGGTGGATAGTCTTCTTGGGCTTGGCCAGAGCAACATTGCCTCGGGGTTTTTCTCCTGTGGTGTGCAGCTCGGCTTTTACGTGAAAGGTGGCGAAATCCAGGGGCGCGTTAAAAACGTTATGATTAGCGGCAACGCCTATGAAGCCCTGAAAAACATTAGAGAACTTTCCCGGGACTGCCGGTGGGTGCAGGGGAGTATCCTTGCCCCCTATATTCTCGTTGAGCCCATCCAGGTGAATGCTGCAAGTTGAACGCAAGGAAGGTGAAGGACCTTGTTCCAGTCGCTTCCAAAACTGAATCATCTCCCGAAGGAGGAAGAACGTATCCTCTCCTTCTGGAAAGAGCAGCAGATTTTCCAGAAGAGTCTCAGGTTACGAGAGGGATGCCCTCGTTTCACGTTTTACGAAGGTCCCCCAACGGCGAATGGCTACCCTCATGCGGGGCATGTTATCGGGAGAAGCATTAAAGACCTCATCCCCCGCTACAAGACGATGTGTGGCTTTTTCGTCCCCCGGAAAGCGGGCTGGGACACCCATGGTCTTCCTGTAGAACTTGAGGTTGAGAAGGAACTCGGCATAAAAGGCAAGCAGGATATCGAACGGTTTGGGGTTGAAGCCTTCAATGCCCGGTGCAAGGAAAGCGTTTTCCGGTACATCCGGGAGTGGGAGAAACTGACGGAACGTCTGGGCATCTGGATGGACCTCGAACACCCTTATATCACCTGCACCAACGAGTACATCGAGAGCCTCTGGTGGATCCTCAAAGAACTCTGGAAACAGGGATTGCTGTACCAGGGGTACAAGGTCCTCCCGTACTGCCCTCGTTGCGGTACTTCCCTCTCAAGTCACGAGGTTGCCCTGGGGTACCGGGAAACTGACGACCCTTCGGTATACGTGAAATTCGCCGTCAGGGGGGAAACGAGAACCTTTTTCCTGGTGTGGACGACCACTCCCTGGACGCTGGTGGCCAATGTGGCTTTAGCGGTGGGGAAAGACCTGCCGTATGTGGAGATAGAAAGTGAAGACGGTTCCCGGTTCATCCTGGGGAAGGAGAGCCTGGGGAAGCTCTTCCGGGAGGAAACTTTCCGGGTTCTCCGGGAGATGAAAGGCGAGGACCTTGTTGGTCTTGAGTACGAACCCCTTCTTCCCTTTGTCCGGGCCGAGAGAGGATACAGGGTTTTCGCTGGCGATTTTGTTTCCATGGAGGAAGGTACTGGTATTGTCCATATCGCACCAGCCTTCGGAGAGGACGACATGCGTCTGGCGCAGAGGGAGGGTCTCCCTGTCCTTCAGCCAGTGCTGCCCGATGGAACGTACGATAGCAGTGTTGAGCCGTGGAAGGGTTTGTGGGTGAAAGACGCTGACCCGCTCATCATCGACTATCTCCGGAAAGATGGAAAGCTTTTCCGCAAGGAAACCTACCGACATTCCTATCCTTTTTGTTGGCGATGTGACACCCCTCTGCTCTACTACGCGAAGGAGAGCTGGTTCATCAGGACCACCGCGTTTCGTGAGCTTCTTCTGGAGAACAACCGGAAGATTCACTGGGTCCCGGAGCATATCCGGGATGGGCGTTTTGGAGATTTTCTGGAGAATGTGGTCGACTGGGCACTCTCTCGAGAACGGTACTGGGGGACTCCCCTGAATATCTGGAAATGCGACGCTTGTAGGTTTACCGACGCTGTGGGGTCCCTGGAAGAACTGCGTTCCCGTTCTCTTTCTCCCATCGGCGACATTGAACTGCATAGGCCATACGTAGACCGGGTGCTACTCTCCTGTCCCCAGTGTGGTGGGGTAATGCGGAGGGTTCCCGAGGTCATCGACTGCTGGTTTGACTCAGGGGCCATGTTCGTGGCTCAGCACCACTATCCCTTTGAGAACCAGGAAGAGTTTGCCCAGAGTTTCCCCGCCGATTTTATCTGCGAGGCCATTGATCAAACCCGGGGATGGTTCTACAGTCTCCATGTTCTGGGAAGCATGCTTTTCAGAAGCCCTGCCTTTCTGCACTGCCTTGTGACTGAACTCGGCCTTGATGAGAAAGGACAGAAAATGAGCAAGCACATCGGCAACGTCGTGAACCCCTGGGATCTCATCGAGGCTTATGGCGCTGATGTGCTTCGCTGGTATGTCTTTTCCGTTTCTCCTCCTTGGGTACCGAAGCGTTTCGGGAAATCAGGCCTGCGGGAGGTCCTCAGCAAGTTCTTCGACACCCTCTGGAACGTTGCAAACTTTTTCATCCTCTATGCCAACATTGACCGCTACGTTCCCCCGGATTCCTTGTTTGGGGAACCGGAGCATCTTCTGGATCGCTGGCTGGCGAGTGCCTTCAGGAAGCTCGTGAAAGAGGTCCGGGAAGCGCTGGACCGTTTCGAGATTTCAAAGGCGGCGAAGTCTCTTGAGGAATTCGTTGTCGAGGACCTAAGTAACTGGTACATTCGCCGTTCCCGAAGGCGCTTCTGGAAATCCCAGTGGGATGGGGAGAAAGCAGGGGCCTATCGCACCCTTTACGCAGTGCTCATTGGACTTACGAAACTCCTTGCCCCCTTCGTTCCCTTCACTGCGGAACTCCTGTACCAGACCCTCGCGGCTCCTTTGCCCTCCCGGAAGGAAAGCGTGCACCTTGAGGATTACCCCGAAGTCCAGGAGGAACTCGTTGACTGGGAGCTTCTGCAGTCCATGGATGTGGCGCGAAAACTCGTGAGCCTTGGGCGGGCCGTGCGTAATAAGGTCGGTGTGAAACTCCGCCAGCCTTTAAGGAAGGCCATCCTTGTGCTCCCCAGAACGGATGAATCCCGTGTTCGACCCTTTGCCGGGCTTGTCCAGGATGAGCTCAACGTAAAGGATATTGAGTGGGCTGAAGAACTCCCAGACACTGTTGCCGTACGCCTGAAACCGCGTTTTGCCATCCTTGGCCCCCGCTACGGCGAAAAGGTCAAGGAAATTGCTAAAGCCCTGGCATCCTGCCCGCAGGATGTGGCCCGCCGCTTCCTCCAGAAAGGGCGACTTGTGCTCTCTCTGGCCGGAACGGAAGTGACGTTGTGTCTGGATGAGGTGGAGGTTGTTCTTGAGGCCAGCGGTCATCTTTCTGTGGAAAGCGAAGGTCAATACGCTATCATTCTCGACACTACTCTCGATGAGACCCTGAGGGAAGAGGGGCTTGTTCGTGACTTTGTCCACAGCATCCAGATGTGGCGGAAAGAACTCGGCCTTGATGTCGAGGAACGCATCGTCCTCCTGCTCTCGGAAGATTCGGATCCATACCTTCTTGGGGTGGTGGAACGGTACCGGGAACTCATCGAGGAGGAGGTCCTGGCCCAGGAGGTCTCTGTGGGGTCGGTGCTCTGCGGCGAGAGTGCGGTGAGAGAGTTCCATCTTGACGGCAGGAAAATTCTCTTGGGTCTGAGGAGGCTGGTATGAGGGACGGAAAGCGAGCTCTGGGGATGTTGTTCCTCGGGATTCTGCTCCTTTTGGGGAATCGGGGAAGGGCAGAAAGTGCGACTTACCACGAGGTCCAGGCAGGGGAAAACCTTTGGGTGATTTCTCGCCGGTATGGTGTGGCTCTCAAGACGCTCCTTGAGCTCAACGGTCTCTCGGAACAGAGTATCCTCCAGCCGGGTATGAAGATTCTCATCGAGGGTGAGCGGGATGCTCAAAGCGGTAGCCTCCTGTACGAGGTGAAGCAAGGAGACACTCCCTGGGGTATTGCCCGGGAGTTTCAGATTCCGGTCCGTTTGCTCCTCGAGGCGAACAACCTCACCGAGAAGAGCATCCTCCGAGTGGGGCAGAAACTCGTGATCCCACTCTCGGGCGATGGTCGCCTGAAGGCCTCGGAGAGGACAAGCACTCAGGGAACAACGCAACCGCAGGTCCACACTGTCCGTCAAGGTGACTCTCTTTGGCGGATTTCCCGACAATACGGTGTGGACATAAGGTCGCTCATGAAAGCCAACGGCCTTACCGAAACGAGTATCCTCCAGGTGGGCATGCGCCTCGTTATTCCTAAAGAGACAGGAAGGACTGCTGTTGCATCATCTTCTTCTGCTACCTCCTGGGGGACGTACACGGTGAAGGAGGGAGACACGCTCTGGAACATTTCCCGGCGCTTTGGTATCCCTCTGAAGGAACTTCTGCAAGCCAATGGTCTTCGAGAAACGAGCGTCCTTCAGATCGGTCAGGTGCTTCGAGTTCCCTCGCGGGGTGGTGTTCCTTCTGCGCCTCAGAGAGCGCAGCAGGGATTCATCTGGCCGGTGAATGGGAGAATTTCCTCCCGTTTCGGCCCCCGAGGCAGGGGATTCCATTACGGGGTAGATATTATTGCTCCTGTGGGGACTGTTGTGCGGGCGGCCGAAAGCGGGGTGGTGAGCTACAGCGGATGGATGAGCGGATACGGGCGTGTGGTGATCATCACCCATGCCTCGGGGTTGCAAACCGTGTACGCCCACAACTCGGTTAATCTTGTGCGGGAAGGGCAGCGGGTGAATAAAGGGGATCCCATTGCCCGGGTGGGTTCAACGGGAAATGCCACCTGTCCTCATCTCCACTTCGAGATGCGCCGGAACGGTCGCCCGGTAGATCCCCTCGAGTTTTTGAGGCGGTGAAATCATGACCCGGGAAGAAGCCCTTGCTTTTCTGCAAAAGTATCTTACCCATCGAAATCTCATAAAGCACAGCCTCGCCTGCGAGGCCATTATGGGGCGCCTGGCCCAGGTTTTCGGCGAAGACCGGACAGAGTGGGCCATGGCGGGTCTTCTCCACGACATCGACTACGAGCTCACCAGAGAAGAGCCTGAAAAGCACGGCCTTCTTGGGGCACAGCTTCTTAAAGAAGCCGGATTTTCAGAGGCCATCGTCTTGGCCGTTCGTGCCCACAATGAGATGACGGGGTACCAGCCGGAAAGACGTATGGAGAAGGCGCTCTGGGCTGTTGACCCAACGAGTGGTTTCATCGTTGCCTGTGTGCTCATCCATCCCCAAAGGAGCATACGGGATGTGGACGTTGCCTTTCTGCTCTCCCGGTTTCGAGAGAAGAGCTTTGCCCGTGGGGCGAAACGGGAGCAGATACTTTCCTGCGAAGCCCTTGGTCTTCCCCTTGAGGAATTTCTGAGTATTGCGCTTGGGGCCATGCAGGAGCAGGCAGAGGTCTTAGAGCTCTGACATCCTCCCCCTCTTTGACAATTCCTGACGAATCTTGACAAATCCCTGGCAAGCTCGTATAATGTTCCCTGAAAAGTCAAAGAAGGTAAAAGAGAGGTGATGGCCATGGTGATTCCCCGGTTTGATCTCTGGCGAGACATTGCGGACCTTCAGGAGCGTGTGGCAAGGCTCTTAGAGGAGAGTTTCCCCACTTACGAGCGCAAGAGGGAAGTGTGGGTTCCTCCGGCTGATGTCGTGGAGAATGAGAAAGAGATTGTGGTGTTCTTTGACCTCCCTGGGGTGGATCAGAAGGACGTCGAGATCAGTGTTTCTGGTGACCAGATTACGGTAAAAGGAGAGCGCAAACCCCTTGATGGGGAGACTCGCTTTCTCCGCCAGGAGAGGGTTTATGGTCCCTTTTCCAGGACATTTGCCCTTCGGGTTCCTGTGGACGTCGATCGGGTTACCGCAACCTACCGGAATGGTGTTCTGGAGATTCACCTTCCCAAGGTTGAGGAACAGAGGGCAAGACGGATTGTCATTCAGGAAAGCTGAGAGCAGGGGGAGGGGGCCTCTCTCCCCCTGGAGGTGAACGAGACATGGAATTCAAAGACTACTACGCCATCCTTGGTGTACCAAGGAATGCCGACGAAAAGGAAATCAAGAAGGCTTACCGGCGTCTTGCCAGAAAATACCACCCGGACCTCAACCCGGGAGACAAGGAAGCAGAGAGGAAGTTCAAGGAAATCAACGAGGCCTACGAGGTGCTGAGCGATCCCGAGAAACGGAAGCGCTACGACGAGCTTGGGGCAGCCTGGGCGACCTATGGCCACAGGGATACCGAAGCGTTCTGGCAGGACTTCTACCGCCGGTACGGTCAGTCGGCGAGAACCTCCTCATCAGAATTCACCACGGACTTTGAATTTGGGGATTTCAGCGATTTCTTCAAGACGTTCTTTGGAGACCTCTTGGGTGAACGCCTTCGTTCTCGAAGAGCAACGACTTTCCGTTTCTTTACATCTCCTGAGAGTGGTTTCGCCACCACAGAGAGGGAAAGACGGGATATCGTCCAGGATGTGGAGATTTCCTTCGAGGAGAGTTTCCAAGGCACTTCTCGGAATATCCGCGTGGAGTACGAGGAAATCTGCTCTTCCTGTGGCGGAACGGGGGAGGAGCGGAGAGGTGGAAGGTGCCGTGTCTGTGACGGAACGGGAGTGGAGAGAAGGAGCAAAACCGTCAGTGTGACCATTCCCGCAGGGGTAAGCGATGGGACGAAACTCCGGGTACCCGGGGTTGCAGGTGGGAGAGATCTGTATCTCCAGGTTCGGGTACGACCCCACGCCTTCTTCAGGCGTGATGGGGACGACGTGCTTTTGGACCTTCCCCTGACTTTCCCTGAGGCAGCGCTGGGGACGGAGATTGAGGTTCCAACGCTTTCGGGGAGAGTTCGGATGAAGGTTCCCCCCGAGACGCAGAACGGAACGGTATTCCGCCTTCGGGGCTTAGGGTTCCCAAAGCGAGGGAATAGTGGTCGGGGGGATCAGTTGGTGAAAGTTCATGTTGTGGTTCCCCAGGGACTCACCGAGAGGGAGCGGGAGCTCCTCCGGGAGTTTGCTGCACTTCGCAAGGAGAACCCGAGGAAACATCTCCTCAGTGCATGAGGAGGCGAAAAGCATGAGGAAGAAATTTCAGGGAGAGACGGAATACCTGACCATTGGAGTTGTGGCAGAGATGACCCAGGTTCATCCCCAGACTCTGCGCTATTACGAGCGGGTGGGCCTCATCACGCCCAAGCGGGGTAGGGGAAATGTGCGTTTCTACACCCAGAGCGATGTGGAGAGAATTCGGCGCATCAAGGTGCTGACCCAGGATATGGGGGTGAATCTGGCGGGAGTGGAGATTATTTTGCGGCTGAGCGATCAGCTTGAAAGGCTCCGGCGTGAAAAGGAGGAGCTTGAACGGAAGGGGAAGGAGGAGAAAACCGATGCGGTTTGACCAGTTCACCGAAAAGGCCAAGGAGGCCATTGCTCTTGCGCAGGACCTACTCCTTGAGTACCATCACAATCAGCTCGATGTGGAGCATCTCCTTCTTGCGCTTTTGAAGCAACCTGATGGCCTGGCACCGCAAATCCTTGAGCGATGTGGGGTCCATCCGCAGGTTCTGGAGCGAGAGCTTGAGGAGGCCCTCGAGCGGTACCCCAAGATTTACTACCAGGGTTCCCAGGAGATGCAGATGTACATCACTCCCCGGGCAAAGTCGGTTCTCACCGGGGCAGAGGAAGAGGCCAAGCGTTTGAAGGACGAATACGTGGGCGTGGAACATCTCCTCATCGCCATTGCTCGGGAGGAAACGGGCACAAGTTACCGTTTGCTTCGTGCCCATGGTATTGAGGTTGAGAAAATCTACCGGGCCCTCCGGGAAATCCGCGGACACCGACGGGTGGAAGACCCACACGCCGAGGGGAAATACATGGCCCTCGAGCGGTACGGAAGGGATCTCACGCAGCTTGCCAGGGAAGGGAAACTCGACCCGGTCATCGGTCGAGAGGAAGAAATACGACGGGTAATCCAGATTTTGAGCCGGAAGACCAAGAATAACCCTGTCCTCATTGGGGATCCAGGTGTTGGGAAAACCGCCATTGTCGAGGGCCTTGCCCAGAAAATCGTTCGGGGTGAGGTCCCAGAGAGCCTCAAGAACAAACGGATCGTTGCGCTGGACATGGGGGCACTGCTTGCCGGGGCAAAGTTCCGCGGAGAGTTTGAGGAGCGGCTGAAGGCAGTACTTGAAGAGGTCCAGAAGTCCGAAGGGAAGATTATCCTCTTCATCGACGAGCTCCATACGGTGGTGGGAGCAGGAGCGGCAGAAGGAGCCATTGACGCGGCCAATCTCTTAAAGCCCGCCCTGGCAAGAGGAGAACTCCGCTGTATCGGAGCAACGACGCTCGATGAGTACCGGAAGCACATCGAGAAGGACCCAGCTTTGGAACGGCGATTCCAGCCGGTCTATGTCGGGGAACCAAGCGTTGAGGAAACCAAGGAAATTCTCCGGGGGTTGCGGGACCGGTACGAGGCCCACCATAAGGTGAAAATCAGCGATGAAGCAATCTGTGCTGCCTGTGAGCTGGCGAGCAAATACATCACTGACCGGTTCCTGCCGGACAAAGCCATTGACCTCATGGATGAGGCGGCCAGTAAAAAGCGGATTGAGCTGGAGAGCATTCCCCAAGAATTGCGCGAGATGGAGGAGCGGTTGCAGCAACTGGCAAAAGAGGGCATGGCTGCGGTGCAGGCGCAGGAGTACGAGAAGGCTGCACGTTTGAGGGATGAAGCTGAAGCACTCCAAAAGCGTTACCAGGAGGAGAAAGAGAAGTGGCTCAGGCAGAGATCGCTCAATGAGGTGGTTACCGAGGAGGACATTGCCCAGATTGTTTCAAGCTGGACTGGTATCCCGGTGTCAAAGCTCCTTGAGGAGGAGCGCAAAAAGCTCCTGAACATGGAGGAAGAGCTCCACAAGAGAGTAGTGAACCAGGAAGAGGCGGTTCACGCGGTGGCAGAAGCTATTCGTCGTTCTCGGGCTGGCATATCTGAAGGACGGCGACCCATTGGCTCCTTCCTTTTCCTTGGGCCCACAGGAGTCGGGAAGACTGAACTGGCCAAAGCTCTGGCTGAGTTTCTGTTTGGTGATGAAGGAGCGCTCCTGCGCCTTGACATGTCCGAGTACATGGAGAAACACGCCGTTTCCCGTCTCATTGGTGCTCCTCCGGGATATGTGGGATACGAGGAAGGAGGACAGCTCACGGAGGTCGTCCGGCGGAGACCCTACCAGGTTATTCTTTTTGACGAAGTGGAAAAGGCCCATCCCGATGTGTTCAACATTTTCCTCCAGATTCTCGACGATGCTCGTCTGACCGATGGCCAGGGAAGAACGGTGGACTTTTCCAACACGGTAATCATCATGACCTCGAACCTGGGGAGCCAATACTTCCGGGGCATTGACCCCGAGGACAAAGATGCGGTGCGGAAGGTGAAGGAGCGGGTTCTTGGGGAAGTCCACCGGTACTTTAAGCCCGAGTTCATTAACCGTATTGATGAAATCATCGTCTTCCATCCTCTGACCAGGAAGGAAATCCAGGCCATTGTGGACCTTCTCATCTTGCGGCTTCGGAAACGCCTCAGGGAACAGAATATGGATATCGTCCTCACCGACGAGGCGCGGGCGTACCTTGCCGAGAGGGGTTACGATCCGGATTTCGGGGCCCGTCCCCTGCGACGGCTTATCCAGCGGGCCATTGAAAGCCCGCTTTCTGCAGAGCTCATTCGGGGGACGTTCCAGCCTGGAGATACCATTGAAGTGTACGTGGAAGAAGGGGTCCTGAAGCTTCGTCGCCTTGAAGCGCGGGAAACCATCGGTGTGTGAGGATTCGTAGAGGTGCCTGGTCCTGTTGAGATGCACTGTACGTTCGTTTATAATATTGAAAAACTCACGTTCCAGCGGGAGGAGAACCAAATGGCTCAGGCAGTAGCAGAGCACGGGTCGAGAGAACAGGAAGAACTTCTGGAACAAGCTCTCGAGGAGTTTCGGGAAAAACCCGGAATGCTCATCCAGGCCCTCCACAGAGCCCAGAACCTCATCGGGTACCTTCCTCCCTGGGTGCTGAAGAAGGTCTCCCAGGTGCTTGACGTTCCCCTGAGTGAGGTCTATGGCGTGGTGACTTTCTACCACTTCTTTTCCATGAAGCCCAGAGGGAAGCACGTAATTCAGGTGTGTCTTGGAACAGCGTGCTACGTCCGGGGAGGGCAGGAAATCCTCGATCGCTTGCGGAAAGAGCTCCAGGTGGAGATTGGAGGCGTTACGCAGGACGGTTTGTTCTCTCTTGAGGTCATGCGCTGTGCGGGAGCGTGTGGGCTGGCACCGGTCATGCGTGTCGATAACGATGTCCATAAACGGGTGAACCCGTCCCAGGTTATGGACATCCTCAAGGATTACCAGTGAGGAATGAAGGAGCTCTCGCTCCATGTTCTCGACCTTGTGGAAAACGCTCTCCGGGCGGGGGCTCGAAGAATCACTATCTCCCTTCTTGAGGACTCGGCAAGGGACCTCCTGGAGATGGTCGTTGAGGATGATGGAAAAGGGATGGACGAGAAAACACGGCAACAGGCCTTGAACCCCTTCTTCTCCACGAAAGGGAAGAAAGTCGGTCTGGGTCTTCCCCTTATTGCTCAACTGAGCAAGCAGTGTGGAGGAAGCCTTGAGATCGCCTCGGAGGAAGGCAAGGGAACCAGGGTGAAAGCAACCTTTCGCCGAAGCCATATTGATTTACCCCCTTTGGGGAACCTTGCGGAAACCCTTTTCGTCCTCCTTGCCTCTCATCCTGAGGTTGAATTCGTCTTTTCCCATGAGGTGGATGGGCGTCGTTTTTCTTTCAATAGTCGTGAGGTTTTCAGAGCGCTGGGGACGGAAAACCCCGGGGGAAATCCTGTGCTCCTCTCCGCTCTGAGGGACTGGATTGCCTATCACGAAAACACCCTGAGGGAGGGACAGACGGATGAAGATTACAAGTCTTGAGGATTTGAAGAGGATTAAGGAAGAGGCCCAGAAAAGGGCGCTCCTCCGGGAAGGGAAGGCGGAGTACAAAATCACGGTGCACATGGGTACATGTGGAATCGCCGCAGGGGCAAGACAGGTAATGGCTGCGATTCTTGATGAGATCGCAAAGCGGAACCTGACGAACGTCCTGGTAACCCAGGCAGGATGTATCGGGCTCTGCGATCGTGAGCCCCTGGTGAGCATCGAGAAAGGAACAGAGCGTGTGCTCTACGGAGATCTCACTCCCGAGAAAGCCCGTCAACTCGTAGCCTCACATATCGTCAACGGGCAGATCGTGGGGGACTGGGTTGTTCATACTGAACGCTGAAGCGAGGAGGTAGAATATGGCTGGCGTTGAACGGAGCCAGGTACTTCTCTGTGCGGGAGCAGCGTGCATTTCCTCGGGTGCTCTTCGGGTCAAAGAGGCCTTGCTTCGAGAGATGCAGAGAAACGGCCTGGAGGGAGAGGTGCGGCTGATTGAAACCGGTTGCGTTGGTCCGTGTAACCTCGGTCCTCTGGCTATCATCTACCCTGAGGGTGTGTTCTACCAGAGGCTCACTCCAGAGGATGCGCGTGAGATTGTTGAGGAACACCTCCTGAAGGGCCGGGTGGTGGAACGACTCCTTTACCAGCCTCCTCAGGAAGAGCGCAAGAAGTTCCTCCGGGAGATCGCGTTCTTTGAGAAGCAAAAAAAGATTGCTCTTCGAAACTGTGGTCTCATCGATCCCCTGAACATCGAAGAGTACATCGCCCGGGATGGGTACCTTGCTCTGGCCAAGGTGCTCACCGAGATGACCCCTGAAGAGGTCATCGAGGTGGTGAAACGCTCAGGCCTTCGGGGTCGAGGAGGAGCAGGCTTCCCCACAGGGCTCAAGTGGGAGTTCACCCGGAAGGCAAAGGGGGAGCCAAAGTACGTCATCTGCAATGCTGATGAAGGCGATCCGGGAGCGTTTATGGACCGGAGTATTCTCGAAGGTGACCCTCACTCGGTGCTTGAAGCCATGGCCATTGCAGGATACGCGGTGGGGGCGAACCAGGGGTACATCTATGTCCGGGCCGAATACCCCCTTGCGGTGGAGCGTCTTGAACATGCCATCGAACAGGCAAGGGAATATGGCCTTCTGGGGAAGAACATCCTGGGGAATGGTTTTTCGTTTGATGTGGAGATTCGTATCGGAGCAGGAGCCTTTGTCTGCGGAGAAGAGACGGCACTCATTGCTTCTGTTGAGGGGAAACGGGGCATGCCCCGTCCCAAACCCCCTTTCCCCGCCCAGCAGGGTCTCTGGGGCAAGCCTACAGTAATCAACAACGTTGAGACCTATGCGAACATCCCACCCATCATCCTCAACGGGCCTGAGTGGTTCCGAAGCATTGGCACAGAGGGTAGCAAGGGAACGAAGGTTTTTGCTCTTGCTGGAGATGTGGTGAACACCGGGCTTGTGGAGGTTCCCATGGGCATCACCCTGGGGGAGATCGTGTACGATCTCGGTGGAGGTATTCGGGATGGAAAAAAACTCAAGGCCGTCCAGATTGGTGGGCCCTCTGGAGGATGCATTCCGGTTGAGCACCTGAACGTGCAGATTGACTATGACTCTCTGAAGGAACTCGGAGCCATCATGGGGTCTGGTGGGCTCATCGTGATGGACGAAGACACCTGCATGGTGGACCTTGCCCGCTTCTTCCTTGAGTTTGTTCAGGACGAGTCCTGCGGGAAGTGTACACCCTGTCGTATTGGGACCAAGAGGATGCTCGAGATTCTCGAGCGCATCGTGGCAGGAGAGGGGCAGGAGGGAGATATTGAGCTCCTTGAGGACCTTGCCGAGCAGATCAAATCCACGGCACTCTGTGGTCTGGGGCAGACTGCTCCCAATCCTGTTCTCAGCACGTTGCGGTATTTCCGTGATGAGTACGAAGCGCACATCCGGGAAAAGCGTTGCCCTGCGGTTGTCTGCCGGGGGCTCTTTCGGGCTCCCTGCCAGCATGCTTGCCCTCTGGGGATTGACATTCCTGCCTACGTTTCCCTGGTGAAGGACGGGGACTACATCGGGGCGCTCCAGGTCATTCGGGAGGACAACCCTCTCCCCTCGGTGTGCGGCAGAGTGTGTCACCGGCCCTGTGAGTCAAAATGCCGTCGGGGACAGCTCGATGAACCTGTGGCTATCGATGACATCAAGCGATTCGTTGCAGATTACGCTCGGAAGAACCGTATCGTTCTCCCAGTTGTCCTTGAGAAGAAACGTAATGCCTCTGTGGCCGTAGTTGGCTCTGGTCCAGCAGGTCTGACCTGTGCCTACTATCTTGCCCGGTTTGGGTATGATGTCACTGTTTTTGAAGCCCTTCCCGTGGCGGGGGGTATGCTGGCAGCTGGTATCCCGGCGTACCGCCTTCCCAGGGAGGCTCTGGAGTATGACCTTGCCCAGATACGGGCGATGGGGGTTCGCATCCAGTGCAATACGGCTCTGGGTCGCGATGTTACTCTTTCCGAGCTTCGTGAGAAGTTCGACGCTGTTTTCCTCGGCATTGGAGCCTGGAAGAGCGTTCCTCTGGGTGTGCCCGGAGAAGAACTTAAGGGTGTTGTTCCAGCTCTGGAGTTCCTGAAGGCGATCAACCTTGGTCAGGATGTTCCTCGACCAAAACGGGCAGTGGTTGTCGGAGGAGGAAACGCTGCGATGGATGCAGCACGAACGCTCCTTCGTCTTGGGGCCGAGGTTCACGTTGCCTATCGCCGCACAAGGGGCGAGATGCCGGCCATCCCTGAAGAAATTGAAGACGCGGAAAAGGAAGGCGTCATTTTCCACTTCCTTGTGGCTCCTCTGGAAATCGTGGGAGAGAACGGCAGCGTTCGGGGGATTCGTTTCCAGAGAATGCGCCTTGGGGAATTCGACCGAAGTGGCCGGAGGCGGCCTGTGCCGATTGAGGGTGCGGAGCTCTTTTTGGAGTGCGACCTTGTCATCAGTGCGGTGGGTCAGAAGCCGGACATTTCAGGAATTGCGGAAGGCCTTGCTCTTGATGCGTGGGGGAACATTGCAGTGGATCGGTACACCCTTGCAACGTCTCTTGAGGGAGTCTTTGCGGGAGGAGACGCTGTCGGTCAGGAGGCAACGGTGGTGCATGCCATGGCACTTGGCAAGAAAGCTGCGTACAGCATTCACGATTACCTTCGCAGGAAACTCCAGGAAGAGGAGGAACTCGTTGTCCGTCCAGAGCGGCCGAGAATCCTCGAAGAACCTCCGGTTGTGCAGGAGATCCCACGGGTACACCCGCCGGAGGTCCCCGTCGCAGAGCGGGTCAAGGGTTTTGCAGAGGTGAAGCTTACCCTTGATGAGGATGATGTGCGCCGTGAAGCAGGACGCTGCCTCCGGTGCGACCTTGAGAAGATCCTCAAGCGGTATCAGGAAGCACTGGCAGCAGAGGAGGGAAGTTGATGAACACGCCTTTTGTGTATCAGGATATTGAGGAGATTCTTTCACGGTACGAGAAAGAAGAAACGCCCTTGCTGTGTATCCTTGAGGACATCCAGGAGAAGTGGGGGTATCTCCCCCGTGACGTTCTGGGGTACGTTGCCAGGCGCCTGGGCATTCCCTCGAGCACCGTTTACGGGGTTGCGACCTTCTATGCTTTTCTCGAGGTCCGTCCGGTCGGGAAGTACGTCATCCGGGTGTGCAAGAGCACCCCGTGTCATGTGAGGGGAGCCACAGATGTCCTTGAGGCTCTCAAAAGAGAACTTGGTATCCGTGAGGGAGAAACGACCAAGGATGGAAAGTTCACGCTGGAGGTTACGAGTTGCCTCGGCGTTTGTGGTGTTGCCCCGGCGATGATGGTCAACGACGTCACCTATGGGAACCTCACGGAGGAACGTATTCGGGAAATCCTGGCGCTTTATCGGGAGTGAGGGAGGTAGGGGGATGTTTTACCGCGCTCATGTCCTTGTGGAGATGACGAGTAGTTCAGTAGCCTTAGGAGCGGCTCAGGTAAAGGAGCAGCTCGAGCGGGAGATCGCCAGAGCCGGGCTTGGGAATGAGGTGAAAGTTCTTGAGACAGGGAGTTTTGGAGCTGCTCTCCCTTCTCCCTTTGTGGTGGTGTACCCGGATAACGTTATCTATGCCCCTGTGAGTGTCCGGGATGTTCGAAGAATCGTTGAGGAACACCTCCTCAAAGGGAGAGTTGTGAGGGAACTTCTCTTTGCCGGTGAGCGGGGTGGTGGGGTCGCCACCTTCATCCCACCTTCTCCCTTGAAAAAAGAAAAACGGGTTGTCCTGCGCAATAGTGGTCTCATCGATCCCCTGAACATCGAAGAGTACATCGCCCGGGATGGGTACCTTGCTCTGGCCAAGGTGCTCACCGAGATGACCCCTGAAGAGGTCATCGAGGTGGTGAAACGCTCAGGCCTTCAGGGTCGAGGAGGAGCAGGCTTCCCCACAGGGCTCAAGTGGGAGTTCACCCGGAAGGCGGAGGGGGAGGAGAAGTACATCGTATGCAACGCCGATGAAGGAGAGCCGGGGACCTTTAAGGACCGCCTGATCCTCGAAGGTGACCCTCACTCGGTGCTTGAAGCCATGGCCATTGCAGGATACGCGGTGGGGGCGAACCAGGGGTACATCTATGTCCGGGCCGAATACCCCCAGAGCATCAGGCACCTTGAGGTTGCCATTGCCCAGGCCAAAGAACGGGGACTTCTTGGGGAGAGGATCCTTGGGACTTCCTTCTCCTTCGATGTGAAAATCCGAAGGGGGGCCGGTGCATACGTTTGTGGTGAAGAAACCGCACTGCTTGAATCCATTGAGGGCAAACGCGGGGAACCACGCGTAAAGCCTCCCTATCCTCCTCAAAAAGGACTGTGGGGAAAACCGACGGTCATCAACAATGTTGAAACCTTAGCCAACATTCCACCCATCATTCTCAATGGGCCTGACTGGTTCCGGAGTATTGGTACCCCAACCTGCCCTGGGACGAAGGTCTTCACCCTTACTGGAAATGTGAATAATCTCGGCCTTGTGGAGGTCCCCATGGGGATTACCCTGAGGGAGCTTGTTTTCGAGATTGGAGGAGGTATCCGGGGAGGGCATGGTCTCAAGCTGGTGCAGACTGGCGGTCCCTCGGGAGGGACGATGACGCCGGATCTCCTCGATGTCCCCATGGCCTTTGATACCTTGCCGCGATACAATTCGGCTTTGGGTTCAGGGGCCCTCACGGTCATCGACGATACCCACTGCATTGTGGACATCGTGAAGAACTTTGCCGAGTTTTTCCTCCACGAGTCCTGCGGGAAATGCACTCCCTGCCGGGTGGGTGGGAAGCGCATTGTTGACATCCTTGAGCGTATCAGTGCGGGAGCAGGATCACCGGAGGATCTGGAAAAGCTGCGTTACCTCGGTCAACATATGAAGGCCACGGCCTTCTGTGGCCTCGGGCAGGCTGCTCCGAATCCTCTCCTGCGGTGTCTGGAGTTCTTCAGGGAAGAGTTTGAGGTCCACGTGCGAGAAAAGTGCTGTCCTCAAGGTGTTTGCACGATGAGACCGAAACCACAGCCGAAAAAAACTGTACGTGTGTGATGGGGGAGTGAACAGTCGATGGCCAAAACACTCAGAGAAGTTGCCGAGAAGGCCCAGGCGGTATCTCTTGTGACCGTCACCATTGATGGTCGGGAAGTTCGGGTTCCCGAGGGAGTGACAATCCTTGAAGCGTGCCGCATGGAGGGCATTCACGTTCCCACACTGTGTTACCTCGAGGGTCTGAGCGCCTGGGGTGGTTGCCGTATCTGTATGGTCGAGGTTGAAGGGCAACCTAATCTTGTTGCCTCATGCGTAACCCCGGTTCGAGAGGGGATGAAAATCTGGACCTCCTCCAAAAAGGTTCGGGAGGCTCGCAAGACAAATCTCGAGTTACTCCTCTCCAACCACCCCCTGGATTGCCAGCTCTGTGACCGCAACGGTTCCTGTGAGTTGCAGGAACTGGCGTATCAGTTCGGAGTTCGGGAAATCCGTTTCCAAGGGGAGCGGAAGGTCTACGAGGTTGACCAGAGCAGCCCCTCGGTGAAAAGAGACCCGAACCGCTGTATTCTGTGCGGCCGCTGCGTGCGAACCTGCCGGGAGATTCAGACTGTCTGTGCCATTGATTTTGCCAATCGGGGATTTGACACTGTCATCAGTCCTTCTTTGGGCTTACCCCTTGGGGAGAGCGTGTGCGTGAACTGTGGTCAGTGCATTCTTGCCTGCCCCACGGGAGCGCTTTCTGAAGTGAGCCACGTGGAGATGGTCTGGGAGGCCATCAACGACCCGGAGAAATTCGTTATCCTCCAGACCGCTCCTGCAATTCGCGTCAGCATTGGTGAACCCTTTGGACTTCCTCCTGGAACCGTAACCACAGGGAAGATGGTTGCGGCCTTTCGTCGTCTTGGCTTTGACCGGGTGTTCGATACGAACTTTGCTGCGGACCTCACCATTATCGAAGAAGGCCATGAGTTCATTGCCCGCTTGAAGCAGGGTGGGAAGCTCCCTCTCATCACCTCCTGTAGCCCTGGATGGATTAAGTTCATGGAGCATTTCTACCCCGAGCTCATGGAAAATGTTTCGACCTGTAAGTCCCCTCAGCAGATGTTCGGCGCAGTAGCAAAGACGTACTATGCGCAGAAGCTTGGCATTGATCCGAAAGACATGGTCGTTGTTTCCATCATGCCCTGCACGGCGAAGAAGTTCGAGTGTCAACGTGATGAGATGTGCGCCAGCGGGTTCCGGGACGTGGATTTCTCCCTCACCACCCGTGAGGCTGCGCGCATGCTGAAGGAGAAAGGCATCGACCTCAAGGAGATGCCCGAGGAGGACTTTGATGATCCCCTGGGCATATCGACTGGAGCCGCGGCGGTCTTTGGAGCTACCGGAGGGGTCATGGAGGCTGCTTTGCGTTCGGTGTATGAAATCCTCACGGGAAAGACCTTAGAGAGACTCGACTTCTATAGCGTCCGGGGCATGGATGGGGTGAAAGAGGCCACGGTGGACATTAACGGCATGGAAGTCCACGTGGCGGTTGCCCATGGTCTGGGGAACGCCCGAAAAGTTCTTGACCAGGTGAAGGCAGGTCGTTCCAAGTACCACTTCATCGAGATCATGGCCTGTCCTGGAGGGTGCATTGGTGGTGGCGGACAGCCCATTCCCACAAACCTTGAAATCCGCATGAAACGGATTGAAGCCATTTATCAGGTCGACCGGAGCCTGCCTTTACGGAAATCTCATGAGAACCCGGCTGTTCAACGTCTCTACGAAGAGTTCTTGGGCGAGCCCAACGGAGAAAGGGCCCACCACCTGCTCCACACGCACTATGTCCCGCGGGAGCGAATGTAGGTTCTTTCTGGCTCTTGATCCCGGGCGGGAAAAGGTGGGAGTAGCGGTTCTTGGAGAGGATGGCAGTGTGGCCTTTCGGGGGGTTTTCCCCCTTGAGGGTGTGCAGGAGGTGCTCTGGAAGCTCCGTACGGAGTATGCCTTCGACACGGCCGTTTTGGGGGGGAGCACGGGCAGTACCCTGGTGCTCCCCCTCCTTGAGGGCCTGGGGGTGCTTGTCCACCGTGTGGATGAACGAGGAAGCTCTGAGGAGGCCCGGAGACTGTACCTTGAGGAGTGCTTTGGAAGGGGATGGAAGCGTCTTCTGGCATTCTTTATATCCCTCTGCTCTTCCCGGAGCCTTGATGACTGGCAGGCCGTGGTGATTGGCCGGAGATTCCTAAAGGGGTGCGGAAAGTCCCATGAACGAGGAAGAACGCTTCCGTGAAGACGTGGTTTGGCTTGCCCGCGAGGCTATTGCTCACTATCTGAGGACAGGAGAGTACCTCCCCGTTCCTGCGCACCTGCATCCCCGTCTCTACGAGGAGCGCCGAGGGGTTTTCGTCTCCCTGAAAAAGGGCAAGGCGCTCCGGGGGTGCATTGGCACGTACCTCCCCCAGTGTGCGAATCTCGCCGAAGAGATTGTTCGGAATGCAGTGAGCGCCGCAATCCATGATCCCCGATTCCCACCGGTGACGCTCCGGGAACTGGACGAACTCACCATCTCGGTCGATATTCTGAGTCCCCCTGAGGCGGTGCAGGACTACCGCACCCTGGACCCCAAGAAGTACGGCGTCATTGTGGAAAGTGGGTGGAAGAGGGGGCTGCTTTTGCCCGATATTGAGGGAGTTGAAACGGTGGAGGAGCAGATTCGTATTGCTTCGGCAAAGGCGGGCATTGCTCCTTGGGAGTCTGTGACCGTATACCGCTTCACGGTTGAGCGGTACAGGGAGAGGAAATGAAGGAAGCGAAGTTTTTCCAAAAAGGTGAAGCCCAGGAAATTCAATGTGGCCTCTGTCCCCATCGCTGCCGCCTCGGCGAAGGGAAAAGCGGGGTGTGCCGTGTTCGGAAGAACATCCGTGGAACCCTTTACGCTCTCACCTACGGGAAGGTCACATCCGTCGCCCTTGACCCTGTAGAGAAGAAGCCCCTGTACCACTTCTACCCCGGCCGGGATATCCTCTCCGTGGGGAGTGTGGGCTGCAACTTCCGGTGTCCATTTTGCCAGAACTGGCATATTTCCCAGGTGAGCCCAGAAGAATACCCTCTCCATGATGTCACCCCGGAAGAGTTGCTGCATCTTGCGGAAGAAAGGGCGTCCTTGGGGATTTCCTTTACTTACAATGAACCCTTCATCTGGTGGGAATTCGTGTACGACGTGGCGGTGCTCTTTCGGAACCGAGGCTTGAAAAACGTTCTCGTGACCAACGGCTATGTGGAGAGGGAACCCCTGCAGGAACTCCTGCCTTTCATCGATGCCATGAATATCGACCTGAAAGCTTTCGATGAGGACTTCTATCGCAGGTACTGTCGGGCGCATTTAGCTCCGGTGCTTGCAACGATTGAGCAGGCACTTGAAGCTGGTGTTCACGTGGAGCTCACCCATCTTGTGGTGACTGGTCTCAATGACGACCTGGAGAAGTTTCGAAACCTTGTTGACTGGGTTGCCACCCTTTCTCCCCTTATCCCTCTCCATATTTCCCGGTATTTCCCGGCGTATCAACTCTCTCATCCGCCGACCTCCGTTGCCTTTCTGGAGAGGGCGTTCCAGATTGCCCGGGAGAAGCTCCCCTTTGTGTACCTCGGTAATGTATGGGATGAGGCGAAGAACTCGACGTTTTGCCCTTCCTGCGGGAATGTGGTGGTGGTCCGGCGGGGGTACAACGTCCAGGTTGTGGGTCTTGATGGGCCACGATGCCGTTTCTGTGGAAACGAGCTTCCCTTCGTGCTTTCGTGAGGTGGGCACTCCCCCTCCTTGGGGGAGTGGCGTTGTTTCCCCCCCTGTTCTTCCGTGATGCCTTTGTGCGGGAAACCTTCCTTGGCTTTGACACCTTTATCGAGGTTACTCTCCCGCGGCGATACGCCTTTCTTTTTTCCGAAATCGACGCCCTTGTCCGCCGTTACGATGCCCTCTGGAATCGCTTCTCTTCTCAGAGCCTTGTGCACCGAATCAACACTTCCTCTTCCTGGATTCCCCTTGACGAGGAAACATTTAACCTCCTGAAGGAGGCTTTTGCGCTTTCGCAGAAAACCCACGGCATGTTCTGCCCCCTTATCGGAGGACTTGTGGATCTCTGGGGATTTTCCCGAACTCCCCGCGTCCCTGAACCCTGGGAGATAGCAAGAGAACTCCAGGTGATTCGCGAAAGTACTATAATGTTTGACGAGCGAGAAAGAGCGGTCCTCCGAAGAGGGGAAGCCCAGCTTGACCTTGGGGGCATTGCCAAGGGGTATTTTGTGGACCTCCTTGCTCAGTTTCTCAGAGAGCGAAATGTTGGGAGTTTCCTGATCAATGCGGGGGGAACGGTCTCTGGTCTGGGCAGGGTATGGAAGGTAGGTGTTCTCCATCCTCGAAGGGCGGGACTTCTGGGGAGGATTGCCGTGAACGGACTCTGTGTGTCCACTTCAGCAGACACCTTCCGGTTCTTTGAGGTGGGTGGGAAGCGATACCATCATATTCTCGATCCTCAAAGCGGCTATCCCGGGTCGACGTTCGTCAGTGTAACCGTTGTTGCCTCGAAAGGAACGGTGGCCGATGTCCTTTCGACAGCTCTTATGGCTGGGGATGAATCCTTTCTCGCTCAGATTCTCCAGGAATTTCCCGATGTTGCAGTTCTTGCGGTGCGGAAGGACGGAGAGGTTTTCCTTTCTCCAAAGATGCAGAAAATCTTTGAGGGTGACCGTGAACCGTAAAGTGGTGTTCTTCCTCGTGCTCTTTTTTGGTGTTCTCCAGACCATGGTGTTTCTTGCCCATTCCCCAAGAGGAAGGGAAGTCCGGGCAATCCGCGTCCTTGCTCTTCCTCTGTATCGGGGTGAGCTTGTCGTGTACCGGGTATTCCATTCCTTTTCGCAGCTTCTCCGGGAAAAGGAAGCCCTCCTTGCAGAGAATGAACGCCTGAAAAGGGAGCTTGGTATGCTTCGGAGTGAGAATGTCCTTCTGCGGGAAGAAGTGGAGCGTCTCCGGATGGAAATCGAGGCAGCGCAGATTGAACGGCGCCTCTCCTTCGAAGTCGTACCGGCCCAGGTCATTGGTCGGGATCCTTACGACTGGCTCGGAAGCATAGTCATTGACCGGGGGAGGGAGGATGGAGTGACCGAGGGCCTTGCCGTTGTTACGTACCAGGGTATGGTGGGGCGGGTGGAACAGGCTTATCCCCGTTATGCTGAGGTTCGTATGCTCCTCAGTCCTTCTTTCGCTTTGGGGGTTCTTGTGCAGCGGACGAGGGACCTGGGCGTCCTTGTTGGGGATGGGAGAGGACTATGTCTTGTCAAGTACATCTCCCGGACCTCTCAGGTCAAGGAGGGGGATCTGGTCATTACCTCAGGCCTTGGAGGGAAAATTCCTCGAGGCGTGGTGGTGGGGAAGATTCGCGAAGTGCGGGAGCGGAGTGGTGATCTCTTCAAAGAGGTTGTGGTGGAACCAGCCTGTGACTTTTCGGCTTTGGGGAAAGTGTTCGTTATCCGATGACCGTCTGGGACGATGTCTTCGTGAGTTCTTTTGCAGTGCTTCTTGAGCTTCTGTGTATTTCCTTCTTTGCCCTGGGATTTCCTCCTCTGTACTATATCAATGTCCTCATTCCCGTGGGAGTGCTGTTCCTCCTTACAGGGGAACGTTTCCTCTTTCGTCTTGCTCTGCTCTTTGGTATGGCCTTTCTGCTTGAGGTCTTTTCCTTTGCCCCCTTTGGTCTGTGGTTTTTCCGGATCGCCATGCTCTTGGGAAGTGCTTTCCTCTGGGTAGAGATGTTCTCCCGGGGTTTGGTATCCCTTACGGTGTTCGTTGTGACGTACCCCTTTCTGGAACTCTTCCTGGAACGCCTGATACTCCCTGTCATGGGCTTTAGCGTTTTTCCTCTTCTGGGGATGCTTCTTGGGAAGCTCATGAGCGCTGTCGCCGGAGTCTTTCTCCTTTCCCTCTGGCTGGGCTGGAGGGACCACCATGTGGAATGAGCGGATGGAAGAAAGGATTCGCCAGAGAGTGGCAACGGCACTCTGGATAGGGATTGCCCTTTTTGTTGTTCTCTCGGCTCGGCTTTGGTATCTTTCGGTCCTGCGGGGGGAATGGTTTCGGGAACGATCGGAGCGAAACAGGGTTCGAGTTGTCTTTCTTGAAGCCCTCCGGGGGAATATCTACGATCGCCGTGGCGTTTGCCTTGCAGAGGATGTTCCCAGGTTCCGCCTTGTTTTCCTTGTGGGAAGCAGCGAGGAAGAACTTGTCATGAAACGGGTTCGGGAAGTTCTGGGGAGGGACATCGCCTTTTCCCTTCGTGAACGTGCCCCGGGAGAGCTCGTGCTCCTTGAAGACCTTCCCCTTGAGGATGTAGTGAAAATCGAGGAGAACTCGGAGCGTCTCCCCGGAGTCCTCGTTGAAGTGTACCCTGCTCGAAAGTACAGAGACGGAGAGATTGCGGCCTCGCTCCTTGGGTATGTGGGGAAGGTGAGCTCTGAGGAGTTGAAGGCCCTTGGCAAAATGGGGTACCGGAACGAGGACCGGATAGGGAAAAGCGGGGTGGAGTCCTTCTATGAGAGCCTCCTTCGGGGTGAGGAAGGATACCGGCGTGTTGAGGTTGACGCCTTGGGAAGGGTTGTGCAGGTTCTCGATTTCCGATCTCCCCGTTTCCGGTATTCCCTGCAACTCGCCCTCGATTGGGAACTCCAGAAGGCCTGTTACGAAGCTTTAGGGAGGCGAAACGGTGTGGTGCTTGTGGGGGATCCGGCAACTGGAGAAATCCTTGCGTTTGTGAGTAAACCAAGCTTTGACCCCAACCTCTTCAGCCGTGGTCTGAGCCTGAAGGAATGGCTGGACCTTCTTGAGCAGAAATCCAATCCTCTTCTGGCTCGTCCTACTCAGGCGCTCTATCCTCCTGGCTCGCTTTTTAAGATTCTCATCGCCCTTGCAGCTTTGGAGGAACAGGTGGTGACTTCACGGGAATCGTTTTTCTGCCCTGGTTACCTGGAGTACGGGGACAGGAAGTACCTCTGCTGGAGAAGGGGAGGTCATGGGAGGGTGACCTTTGAAGAGGCCATTGCCGAGTCGTGCAATGTGGTCTTCTACACTCTGGGATTGCGGCTGGGTCCAGAGCGGATTGCCCGCTATGCGAGGATGTTTGGTTTTGGGCAGGATGCTCACCTCGACCTCCCGGGAGTGAAAACCGGCTTTTTCCCCACACCTGAGTGGAAGCGGGAGGCCCTGAAGGAGGCATGGTATCCGGGAGACACCGTGAATCTCTCCATCGGTCAGGGGTACCTCCTCGTTACTCCTCTGGAAATGTACCTTTTCCTTTGCGCGGTGGCCAACCGGGGAAAGGTTTACGACCCCCATGTGCTCTGGAGAGTCCTTGATGAAAACGGAAGGGTCGTGAGGGAAGTGAAACCCTCCCTCAGAAGGACTATTGCGCTTCGTTCTCAAACCTGGGATACTGTTATTCGGGGTATGGAGAAGGTTGTGACCCAAGGAACGGGGTTTAACTGCCGGGGGTTACCAGTGAAGCTTGCAGCCAAAACTGGTACGGCCCAGAACCCTCATGGGAAAGAGCATTCCTGGTTTGGAGGGTTCTTCCCTTCCGATCGTCCGAAGTTTGTTTTCCTTGTCCTTGTTGAGCACGGAGGGGACGGCAGCGGTGAGGCTGCCCTGGTGGCACGAAAGGTCGTTGAGTGGATTCTTCAGAATCGGGGAGTATGATGCGACGGGAATACCTTTTTGTGCTCGTGACCTTATGTTTATGCATCTTGGGTATCGTTGCTGTGTACAGCGTGGATCCGCTGAGGGATGAGGGGTTTGGGCCGAAGAGCTTCTTTGGAAGGCAGATTCTCTGGAACGTTGTGGGATGGGCACTTTTTCTTCTCTTCCGTTTTTTCGACTTCCAGTGGCTTTTCCGGCGAAGCTGGTTGTGGTATCTCCTTTCGGTGTTTTCGCTGGGGGCAGTGCTCGTTTTCGGGGAGAGTGACGAGACGGGGGCAAAACGGTGGCTCTTTTCGCGATCGGTCCAGCCTTCGGAGTTTGCCAAACTCGCCTTGCTTTTCTTTTTGAGCTCGTATCTAAGCACCAACCGGGACGAGCTGGACTTTTGGAGTCTTCTGGTCAAAAGTGCGTTCTTTGCCGCCGTTCCTGCACTTCTCGTTTTCCTGCAGCCGGATCTTGGAACGGCCCTGGTGCTTGGGGTGCTATGGTTTGGGGCGCTCTTTCTCGGGGGATGGCACAGGCGGAAACTCGGTCTTCTCCTTGGTCTTGTTGCCGGTCTTTCGCCCCTTTCCTGGTTCATCATGAAAGATTACCAGAGGAAACGGGTTCTTGCTTTCCTTGATCCCTGGCAGGACCCCCTGGGGAGCGGGTACAATGTCGTGCAATCCCAGATTGCCATTGGTTCTGGGGGGGTTCTGGGTCAAGGGTGGCTTTCGGGGAAACAGACCCAGCTTCGGTTCTTACCTGCCCGGTACACCGACTTCATCTTTGCCGCTTTCTGCGAGCAGTTCGGTTTTGTCGGAGGCATGGTTCTTTTGACCCTTTTCATCCTCTTTTTCTGGATTGTTCTTGAGACGGCGCAGCGAGTGGGAAATCTGGAGGAGCGGTTTTTCGCCTCCCTTTTCGGCATTCTTTTCCTCTTTCAGGTTGGCATCAACGTGGGGATGAACCTCGGGATTGCCCCGGTGACGGGTATTCCCCTCCCCTTTGTGAGCTATGGGGGGAGTTCTCTCCTCGTCCACCTTGCAGGCGCTGGAATGATCGCCCGCCTGATCTGGAGAACGGAGCAGGAGGAAAGAGAACGATGGATATAGAACGTCAGCTTTTCTATGACACAACGCTCCTTTCAGTGGAGCGACCCGGGAGGTATCTGGGGCGGGAATGGAATGTTACCATCAAACCCGAGCAGGATATCCGGTACACAGTGGCTTTGGCCTTCCCCGATGTGTATGAGGTGGGAATGTCCCATCTCGGGCTCCGCATTCTCTATGGGCTACTGAACGCCCTGCCTGGAGTTCAGGCGGAAAGAGTATTCGTTCCCTGGCCTGATATGGGGAGGAAAATGAAGGAGATGGGCATTCCTCTGTTCTCCCTCGAGCGGAAGAAACCGGTGGCTTCCTTTGACCTTCTGGGTATCAGCCTACAACACGAGCTGAGCTACACCAGTGTCCTGTACCTCCTTGATCTTGCGGGGATACCGTTGCTCCAGAGCGAGCGGGATGAACGATTTCCCCTCGTTCTTGGAGGAGGACCATGCGCGGTAAACCCGGAGCCCCTTGCGCCTTTCTTCGACGCGTTTTTCATCGGGGAAGCGGAGGAGGTTCTGGGGGATATCGTTATGGCCCTTGCGGAGATGAAAGGGCAGAGGAAGGACATTCTCCTTGAAGAGCTTTCCCGTTTCCCTGGGGTTTACGTTCCCTCGCTCCCTCCAAAGCAACCTGTTCGGCGCCAGGTTGTGAAGGACCTCGAACATGCCTTTTTCCCCTCAAAGACGGTGGTCCCCTATGTTGAAATCGTCCACGATCGCGTGGCTGTGGAAATCGCCAGGGGATGCACACGGGGATGTCGCTTCTGTCAGGCAGGCATGATTTATCGGCCGAAGCGAGAGCGGACGCCTGAGCGGGTGATTGAGCTTGCTCTGGAGCTCCTCCGAAGCAGTGGCTATGGGGAGGTTTCGCTCCTCTCTTTGAGCAGTAATGACTACTCACGGATTGAGGAGCTTGTGGACAGGCTTTCCCGCCTTCTTGAACCTTACCGGGTTAGCGTTTCCTTGCCGTCCCTTCGCATGGATACCTTTAGTGTGCGCCTTGCGCAGAGTCTGCGGAGGGTCCGGAAGAGCACCCTGACCTTCGCACCTGAGGCAGGGACCGAGAGGTTGCGGAACATTATCAACAAAGGATTGCAGGATGAGGAAATCCTCAAAGCTGCAGAGAGCGCCTTTTCTGCGTCGTGGCGGGAGATCAAGCTGTACTTCATGATTGGGCTACCCTTTGAGGAAGAGGAGGATATCCGGGGAATTGGTCGCCTCGTCGGGGAAATCCTCAGAGTTGGAGAGAGCCTGAAAAAGAACGTGGGAGTCCACCTGAGCATTGCAGCTTTTGTCCCGAAACCCCACACGCCTTTCCAGTGGGTTCCTCAGGATCACAAGGAAGTGCTTGAGGAAAAGATTCGCCTCTTGAGGGATTGCTTCCGACCTTTACGATCCCGGGTCCGTTACCACTGGTCTTCCTTTGAGATGAGCCAGATTGAAGCTCTGCTTGCCCGGGGAGACCGTAGGCTCGCCGATGTGCTCTTGCGGGTGTACCACAGGGGGGGGATTCTCGAGGGATGGCAGGAGCACTTCTTGATGCAGCGATGGGAGAAGGCGCTTGAAGAGGAGGGTCTTGACCTTTCCTGGTATCTCTACCGGAGTCGATCCTTTAGCGAGGTTTTCCCTTGGGAACACATATCCTGTGGGGTGAGTAAAGCTTTTCTCTGGGAAGAGTACCAGAGGGCGTGCCAGGGTCTTTCCAGTCCCCCGTGCTCGCTGAAAAACTGCACATGGTGTGGGGTGTGTGGCAATGGAGAAGTTTCGCTATCGGGTACAGCATTGTAAACTTGCTCCATTCCATCTTCTGGCCCATCTTGACGTGTATCGGATGTGGGAACGAGCTTTCCGCCGCGCAGCGATACCGGTGCTGTACTCCCAGGGCTTTAACCCTCGTCCGCTCTTCTCCTTCCCTTTTGCGACTCCTTTGGGGGTTGAAAGTACAACGGAGTGTTTTGAGGTGCTCTGTGGAGAACCACTCCCACCCTGGGAGCTCCAAGAGCGGCTGAATCGGGAAGTTCCTGAGGAACTGGCTGTGACGCAGGTCCAGGCTCTTGCATCCTTTGATCCCCCGCTGCAGAAGATTCTCCGGGGCATTGTGTACGTTTTCTTTTTTCCTGCGTCCTGGAGTCCCAAAGAAGAGTGGGCGCTCCCTGAGGACATCACGGTATGCCCTTTGGTGGGGTCCTCTCCTGTGGTATCATTTCTCTTTAAAGGGGAGAAGGTGCTGTGGAATCCCCTGAAGCTTGCTGCTTTCCTTGAGACGAATTCTGGCTGTCCTTTTCCCAGAAGAATCGTGAGGGAAAGGCTGCTTCTTTGGGAAAGGAATGGAGGATGAGGTTTGCGGAGAGATATCGTCATTGACATGTCTGAAGTTGAAACGCGGGCGGCGCTCCTTGAGGATGGAAAAGTCGTGGAGTTCTTTTTCGAGCGGGCGGTAGAGTTACGCCTTGCGGGGAATATTTACAAGGGCGTTGTGGAGAACGTCCTTCCTGGGATTCAGTCGGCTTTTGTGAACATTGGTCTTGACAAGAACGCCTTTCTCTTTATCGGTGACATGCTCCTTGACGAGAAGCGGAAAGACGTCAAGATTGAGAGCCTCATCCGGGTTGGGGAGGAAATCATCGTTCAGGTGGCCAAGGAGCCCATGGGGACGAAGGGTGCCCGGGTCTCCACAAAGATCACCCTTCCCGGAAGGTACGTGGTCTTCATGCCTGGCATGGACGTTGTGGGAGTGTCGCACCGCATAGCCTCGGGCGAGGAACGGGAGAGGTTGAAGAGGATTGTGGAGCGGATACGCCCCAACGGTTCCGGGATCATCGTTCGGACTGCTGCGGAGGGGAAAAGCGTCGAAGAAATTCGAGAGGACATTGAATCCCTGGTCCGTCTCTGGCATCGTATAAAGAAGAAGGCTGAAATCACCACGGCCCCTGCTTTGCTTTACCAGGAGGCGAGTCTCATCTACGCTTTAGTGCGCGATATTGTGGATGAGAGCGTGGAGAATATCTGGATCAACTCCTTTTTCGGGTACCAGAAACTCAGAGACTTCATGGAGTCTCTGGTTCCCCATCTTGCAGAGCGGGTTCGTTTCTTTGAAGGTCGAGAGAACATCTTTGAACATTTCGGTCTCCAGAAGGAAATTGAGCGAGCTCTGAGTCGAAAGGTCTGGCTTCGCAGCGGCGGATACCTTGTGTTCGATCGGACTGAGGCTATGACAGTCATCGATGTGAACACCGGGAAGTTTGTGGGCAAGAAAGACCTCCAGGAGACCATTCTGAGGACCAACCTTGAGGCTGCAGAGGAAATCGCCCGGCAGGTTCGCCTGCGGGATATCGGGGGGATTATCCTTATCGACTTCATTGACATGGAGAAAAAGGAACACCGCCGGCAGGTCGTCCGTGCCCTTGAGGAATTCCTGAGCCGGGACCGAACAAGATGCACGGTCGTGGATATGAGCGAACTTGGCCTTGTGGAGATGACGAGAAAGCGTGTTCGGAAAAGCCTTGACTCGCTCCTCCGTGAGCCATGCCCTTTCTGCGAGGGGGAGGGGAGAGTGCTTTCGCTTGAAACCGTAGCTGTGAATTTCCTGCGCAAGGTTGAAGAAATCTGCCGTCACACGTCTTCTTCGGTTCTTGGCTTTGCGGTTGGGGAGGAGCTTGGGGGGTATCTTGCCTCAGAAGGTGAACGATTCCTGCAGAATCTTCGGAAACTCTATGGAAAGGAAATCCTCTGGAAGGTGAGTAGAAACTTGCCGCCTCGGAGGTACAGCATCGTCGGGGTGGGTGACGAGGAAGTCCGGGCACGGATGCAGGAAATCTCATGACTGTTTGACGGGAAGAAGCATCTGTGGTAAATTACCATCCGTCCTTGGGAGGTGAAACGCTGTGTTTGCTATTGTGGAAGCAGCAGGAAAGCAATACAAGGTTACTGAGGGTTCACTGCTTCAGGTGGATTGCGTGCTGGCCCCAGTGAATGAGGAAGTGGCTTTTGACCGGGTGCTTCTGGCTCGGAAGGATGGAGAAATCCTCGTAGGTCGGCCTTATCTTGAGAATGTGCGGGTCAGGGGGCGGGTCCTCAGTGTGGGAAAAGGGAAAAAGGTCATTGTTTTCAAGTACAAACCCAAGGTGAATTACCGGCGCAAGAAGGGGCATCGTCAGCCGGTAACCATTGTGCGGATTGAGAAGATAGAGATCAAGGGGGTATGATGGGGTATGGCGCATAAGAAAAGTGGTGGGAGCGCGAGAAACGGCCGGGACAGCAACCCTAAGTACCTTGGAGTGAAGGCTTATGGAGGGCAATTCGTTCGGGCCGGGAGCATCATCGTCCGGCAACGGGGAACTCATATCAAACCGGGAAAGAACGTGGGGGTTGGACGGGACTACACGCTTTTCGCCCTGAAGGATGGTTACGTGGTCTTCGAGACAAAAAAGGGGCGGAAGTGGGTTTCAGTACTCTCCCAGGTCCCTGTGTAGTTCATGTTCATTGACCGTGCGTTCATAGAGGTTCGGGGTGGCAAAGGAGGGGATGGGGCGATTCACTTTCGCCGGGAGAAATACGTCCCCCGTGGTGGTCCAGATGGGGGCGATGGGGGTGATGGGGGGAGCGTTTTTTTGCGTGCTTCCTCCCGAAAGAAGACCCTTTACGATGTAGCCCTGCAGCCCCTGTACCAGGCATCCCCTGGAGAGCCAGGGCAGGGGAAGAAGAAGCACGGCGCAAAAGGGAAAGACGTCATCATCGAGGTTCCCGTGGGGACTCAGGTTTTTGATGCCGAGACGGGGGAACTCCTTGCCGACCTTGTGATGGACGGTATGGAGGTGCTTGTTGCCCGAGGCGGTCGGGGAGGACGGGGAAATGCATCGTTCGCCACTGCGACGAATCAGGCACCTCGTGTTGCTTTGCGGGGGGAAGAAGGGGAAGCGAGAAAGCTTCGTCTTGAGCTCAAGCTCATTGCTGATGTCGGGCTTGCGGGCCTTCCTAACGCGGGGAAGTCCACTCTGCTTTCTGTGGTGAGCGATGCCCGGCCACGCATTGCTCCCTACCCTTTCTCGACGCTCTATCCCACTCTGGGTGTGGTGCAACACCGGGATGAACGCTTCATCATGGTCGACATCCCTGGAATCATCGAGGGGGCAAGCCAGGGAGCGGGACTGGGTCTGGAATTCCTGCGGCATGTGGAGCGGGTGCGGGTCATCCTCTGTCTTGTTGATATGGCGTTTCCGTACTCCGGTGACCCGTGGAAAGATTTTTCTATTCTCCGCCGGGAATTCTCCCAATACAGCGCATCGCTTCTTGAGAAGCCCTTCATTGTTGTGGGAACAAAACTCGACCTTCCTGAAGCTCAAAAAAGGTGGGAACACTTTGCCCAGGGGCTGGCTCAGGAAGGCATGATTGGGGTTGGCATCTCAGCAGTGACCCACTTCGGTCTCTCTGAACTTCTGGACAGGGTGGTGGAACTTTTGAGGCTTGAGGAAAAGGAAGAAATTTCCCTTCCTTCCTCCCTGGGGGAGAGGGGTGTGCAGGAGCGTTCCCCGCGGGTGTACCGTTTCGCCTCGCGTTTTCTGGAAAAGCTTCTCAAAGAGTATCCCCCTGAAAAGGACGAGGCTTCCTTCCATGGGGAACTCGAGAGATCAGGTTTTCTCCGGTACCTTGGGGCCTTGCCCCCGGGAAGTACGGTGGAGATTGGGTCTTATCGGTTCGTCTGGACGGGGAAAGGGCTTGTGCTCTCGCGATGATGGAACGGAAGACAATCGTAACGAGTGCTCATCGTCTTGTGGTTAAGGTGGGTTCTTCGCTTCTTGTCGATGGGTTTTCCCTCTCTCGGGAGAGGTTGTGGAGTCTGGCCAAGAACGTTGTGGAGGTCAGAACGCAGGGGAAAGAGGTGGTCCTGGTCTCCTCGGGAGCGGTTGCCTGTGGCATGAGCGCTCTTGGCATTATCCGACGGCGCAGCGACATTCCCTTCAAGCAGGCAATGGCGGCGGTGGGTCAGGGAATACTCATGCAGCACTACTGTTCTGTCTTTGCGGAGTTTGGCGTGAAGGTTGCGCAGATTCTTCTGGCTCCCGAGGATGTCCACAACCGTTCAAAATACCTGAATGCCCGGAACACTTTTGAAGCCCTCCTGCGGTTGGGAATCGTCCCCATTGTGAACGAAAACGATACCGTGGCGGTGGAGGAAATCAAGTTCGGCGATAATGATCGCCTTTCAGCCCTTGTGGCCTCGATTGTTGATGCTGATCTTTTGGTCATCCTTTCTGATGTTGAGGGTCTGTACACCGATGATCCACGCCGGTCTCCTCAGGCGGAACTTATTCCTGAGGTTCGGTTCATCAATGAGGAGATCGAGCGAATGGCGAAGAAAGAAGGGACTGCTCTTGCTACCGGAGGTATGCGCAGCAAAATCCTTGCGGCGAGAATCGCCACTCTCTCGGGAATTGGAGTCATTGTTGCCTCGGGGAGGGATTTTGGTATTCTCCCCCGTCTTCTTACGGGAGAAGCTTTGGGGACGTTCTTCTATCCTGCAGAGCATTCCCTGCGCGGGAAGAAACGGTGGATTGCCTTTGGCATGATTCCCCAGGGGCAGATTGTGGTGGATGAGGGCGCAAAGAGAGCACTCTTTGAGAAGAAGAGCCTTCTTCCCGCAGGAGTGGTGAGTGTTCTGGGACGATTCGGGGCAGGGGACTGTGTGGAGGTTGTGAGTGAGGATGGTGAGCTCATCGGGAGGGGTATTGTGAATTACTCCTCGGAGGAACTGGGGAAAATTCGGGGGCTGCGGAGTACAAAAATAGAGGAGATCCTGGGGCAGGGAGACTGGAGTGAGGAGGTCATCCACGCCGATGATTTCGTGTTCCTGGGAGGGAAGTGTGATGGAGAACATCCGAGAAATTGCCAGAAAGGCTAAGGAGGCTGCTTCGGTTCTTGCTGGTCTCTCTTCGGGAGTGAAAAACCGCTTCCTGCTACATCTTGCGGAGAAGCTCCTGGAACGCAAGCGCCAAATTCTTGAGGCGAACGCCTTAGACCTTGAGCGGGGAAAGGCTTCGGGAATGAAACAGGCGCTGCTTGATCGCCTGGCTCTCAATGAAAAACGCATTGAAGCCATGGTTTCTAGCCTCAGGGATATTGCGGCTCTACCAGATCCGGTTGGAGAGGTCATCGATGGCACAAAAAGACCCAACGGCCTTCTTGTGACAAGAGTCCGTGTCCCCCTGGGGGTTGTGGCTATCATTTACGAGGCGCGACCCAACGTGACGATCGATAGCGTGGGGTTGTGTCTTAAGGCTGGAAATGCCGTGGTTTTGCGGGGGAGCAGTTCTGCCCTCTCTTCTAACAAAGCTTTGGTAAAGATTGTCCACGAAGCGCTCCGAGAATGCGGTATCCCCGAGGAGTGTGTGGGACTCGTTGAAAGCGAGAGCCACGAAGACGTGAAGGTTCTCCTTGCCCTCCGGGAGTACATCGATGTGGCCATTCCAAGAGGTGGAGCAGACCTCATTCGAACGGTTATCGAAAACTCCCGTGTTCCAGTTATCGAAACGGGCATTGGGAATTGCCACGTTTACGTGGATGACGCTGCGGACCTCGACATGGCTGAGCGAATTGTCATCAACGCCAAAACACA
>JAPWUU010000037.1 GCA_028275365.1 Candidatus Caldatribacterium sp. | reverse complement strand
GAACCTCATAAAAGAGGGGAACTCTGGAAGGCTATCGAGGAGGGTTCCTGGGAGGAAGTCGAAGCCTTGCTCCTCAAGGCCCTCTCCCGGGGGAAGAATTCCAGAGACCAAAGAGGCCTTGGAAACCTCTCCATCTACCTCTCCTGGAAACTCGAGAGGGAATCCAGAATGCCAGAAACTCCCAGGTTGCAGTCAGTGCCAAAGCCCATGGAAGCCTCTCCTCTAAGCTTACTCTCCCATCGTCCCATGGGCTTCGGGAGGAAAGGGGTAGACCGCGGATATCTTCCGAGCTTTGCAGTTCAATGGGTGCTCAGTGCGGCACGACTTCCTGAGAACCCAAAGAGCAAAGCTCCCTCCCTTCACCCTTTCCCCTGAACCCATCAAGAGAGAGCAGGAGAGGGGGAAAGAGGTGTTCCGGGAAGTCTATAACACCACCCCGGTGATGCGCAAAGCAGTGAGTACTCTCCGTATGACCCTCAAGGCCCTGACCCAGAGTACGTCCTGGGTTCCTGTGATATGAGGGACTGTAATCTGGATGGGTGAGGGAAAGGAAGGGAGATCAGGAAATGAAACCATGGGAGGGTTTTCAAAAAGATCCCTACAATAAGTTGACGCTATCCGAAGTCTTCGCTGAGTTGACAGATAATCCACTCCCTGATATAGTGTTCCTCTGATGGAGCTGGGGGGAGTGTTGTGTATTTTCAGGATATCATTCTCGCTTTGAGCGACTACTGGAAGCGGCGGGGGTGTATCATTGCGCAGCCGTACGACATTGAAGTCGGTGCGGGAACCATGAACCCTGCCACCTTCCTCCGGGTTCTCGGTCCCGAGCCCTGGAGGGTAGCCTACTGCGAGCCCTCTCGCCGTCCTACCGACGGTCGGTATGGGGAGAATCCCAACCGCCTCTATGAGCACTACCAGTTCCAGGTCATCATCAAACCCTCCCCTGACGACATTCAGGATCTCTACCTCGAGAGCCTCTTTGCCCTCGGTATCGACCCCAGAGAACACGATATCCGCTTTGTGGAGGATAACTGGGAATCGCCGACCTTGGGAGCCTGGGGACTTGGGTGGGAGGTGTGGCTTGATGGTATGGAAATCACCCAGTTCACCTATTTCCAGCAGGCTGGAGGCATAGACCTCAAGCCGATTTCGGTTGAGATCACCTACGGCCTTGAGCGCATCGCCATGTACCTCCAGGGGAAGGATAATGTCTTCGAGGTTCAGTGGAATGCGCATCTGACCTACGGGGACATTCGCCTTGAAGAGGAACGGGAACATTCCATATACAGCTTCGAAGAAAGCGATCCTGAGACGCTTTTTGCCCTCTTTGAGTTCTACGAGAAAGAGGCCCAGCGACTCCTTGCGCGGGAACTCGTGCTTCCTGCCTATGACTATATTCTCAAATGCTCCCACACCTTTAACCTCCTCGATGCCCGGGGGGGAATGAGCGTCCTTGAACGGAGCCAGTACATGGGGAGGATTCGGCAGCTCGCCAACCGATGTGCCCAGCTTTACCTCAAAAAGCGAGAGGCTCTGGGATTCCCGTGGTGTCAGAAAATGGCGGTGACGGTGACTCATGGATAGAGAAGACCTCCTGTTTGAAATCGGTGTTGAGGAACTTCCCACAAGCCTCATCCAGGAGATTTTTCCCGAGGTCGAGGAGAAATTCGGGGAGATGCTTAAGAAGTTCCGCATCCCCTGTGAGGGGTTCCAGGTATGGGGAACCCCCCGGAGGATTGCCGTGTACGCCTGGGGTGTGGGGCTCTCCCAGGAGCCGATCGTTCGGGAAATCAAGGGCCCGGCGAAGAAAGTGGGCATAGCCGAGGACGGCACCTGGTTGCCCCCGGCGCTGGCTTTTGCCCGGACCCAGGGTATTGCTTTGGAGAACCTTTTTGTCCGGGAGACCGATCGGGGGACGTATATTTTCGGCCGGAGGTTTGAGGAAGGACGGCCTGTGCGAGAAGTGCTTCCCGAGGCACTTTCGAGTTTTGTCGCCTCCTTGGAGTTTTCCCGGTCCATGCTCTGGGGAGAAGGGCATTTCCGCTTTGTTCGTCCTATCCGGTGGCTTGTGGCACTCCTTGGTAGGGAGGAAATCCCCCTCTCCATTGCAGGGGTTGTGGCTTCCCGCAAGACTCGGGGACATCGCTTCCTGGCTCCTGCACCGCTACCTGTTCCCGAGGCGCGGGCGTATGAAAAGGTGCTCCAGGAGGCCTGGGTCGTGGTGGACCCGAAGAAACGGCGAGCCCGCATAGAGGAAGCCCTCTCCCGGCGTGCTCAGGAAGCCGGTGTGCACTGGTTACGGGACGAAGAACTCCTTGAAGAAGTGAACTTCCTCGTGGAGTACCCTGACGTTTTAGTGGGCAACTTCAGCGAGAAGTACCTCTCCCTGCCGCCCCGGCTTCTGATCACCGTCATGAAGCACCACCAGCGGTATTTCGCCGCTTGCGACAGTGACGGGAATCTCCGTCCCTTCTTTTTCGTGGTGGTCAATCGCCCCTGCGATGGGTCGGAGAAAATCATCCAGGGGAATGAACGAGTTCTGCGGGCCCGCCTTGAGGATGCGCTCTTTTTCTTCGAGGAAGACCAGAAACACCGTCTTTCCGATCGGGTGGAAGCCCTGAAGGGCGTGGTATTCCAGGAAGACCTGGGGAGCATGTACGAGAAGACCGAACGTCTTGTGGAGCTCGTGACGTATCTTGGGGAGGTGCTGCAGCGCAGTGAGGCAGAAATCGCCCTGTTGAGGAGGGCGGCTTTCCTCTCCAAGGCTGATCTGGTGTCGTCAATGGTGCGGGAGTTTCCAGAGCTTCAGGGGTACATGGGGCGGGTGTACGCAGCGCTCTCGGGCGAACGGGAAGAGGTGGCTTTAGCCATTGAAGAGAGCTATCTCCCTTCATCCGATGGTCGTTTCCCCGAAACGACCCTGGGAAGCATCCTTGCCCTGGCCGACAAGATGGACACCATCGTTTCGAGTTTCGCCCTCGGGAGAATCCCCACAGGGTCTCAGGATCCTCTGGGATTGCGTCGTCTGGGGCAAGGGATCGTCGATATTCTGCTTGTCCGCCAGTGGTACTGTCCCCTGCCGGAGTGGATTGCCAGGAACCTGGCACTCCTTGCTGCCCAGGGATTCACCCCCCGAATTCCCAATCCTGAAGAAGAGGTGCAGCGTTTCCTCCTCCAGCGGTTGCGCTCCTTCCTCCTTGAGGGAGGGAAGCACTACTCGGTGGTGAACGCGGTGTTCGCCGGAAAGACCGATGACCTGTATGAACTTGCACGGCGCGTTGAGTTCCTGCAAGGGCTTTTCGAGAGGGACCGGGCGCTCCTTGCCGAAATCGTCACCGGTTTCACCAGGGCGTACAACATTTCCCGGGGCTTTGAGGGCCGGGAGGTTCAGGAATCCCTTCTTGTGGAGGGGGCTGAAAGGGACCTGTACCGGGCGCTCCAGAACATCGAGGGAGAGATGCAGAGGTTGCTCGTCCAGGGAGAGTACCGGAAGGCCGTGGAGGTTTTCCAGGGCATCATCCCCCTTCTGAACCGCTTCTTCGACAGGGTTCTCGTCATGTGTGAAGACGAGGCCCTTCGGAGGAATCGCCTGGGGCTCATGCGGCGTATCGTCGAGCTCTTCGCCGATTTTGCTGACCTTTCGCTCATCGTGGTGGAGGAGGGAGCAGGAGTTGCCTGAGTTCGAGGACCACGAGATCCAAGGAGCAAGCGACGACTTTAACATTTTCGTGATTTCCGACGGGACAGGAAAGACCGCTTTTTCTGTGGTGCAGGCTGCACTTTTGCAGTTTGAGCTCCCCCGGGTGAACGTCCTCCGGTTTACCCATGTGCGGAGCGAAGAGGAAATCTACAATATCATGGACATGGTGCGGGTGGGAAAGGACATCGTGGTCTACACGGTGGTCAACGAGGACCTTGCCCGGGTGCTCCGAGCAGAGGCGGCGAACCGCAGCGTCATCGCCCTGGATGTCCTTGGGCCAGTTGTGGAGGCGCTGAAGCGGGTAAGCCTCCGGAAGCCTCGGGGAATTCCTGGGATTCTCCAGCGAGAAGAGAACGTGGCCGAACGCCTTGAGGCCATCGAGTATGCTATGGAAAAGAGCACTGGGTTCAGTGTGTCGAATCTGGACCAGGCCGACGTGATTCTGCTCACCGTCTGGTACCCGCACCGGGATGAGTGCATTCTGCGACTGGCCGAAAAGGGCATCAAGTGTGGGTATGTTATGCTTGACCCGAATCTCCCTCTTCCGATAAACTTTGAGGAGGTGGTGGGGGGGAACGCAAGAGCGCTCGTTGTGGGTATCGACATGGACCCCCAGTATCTGAGCGAGCTCCGTCTTGAACGGATCAGGGCACTGGGGCTGTACTGTCTCGTGGAGAAAGCAAGCCTCGAACGGGTAGAGGAAGAACTCGCCTTTGCCCGGGAAATTTACCGGCGTCTTCGTTGTCCGGTCATCGACATCACCCGCCTTTCGGTGCACGACGTGGTGGGAAAGATTTTTGAACAAATCAAAAAGAAAAGGGAGGAACAGGCATGAAGAAGTACGTGTACTTCTTTGGTGAAGGAGACGCTTCGATGAAGCTCCTCCTTGGAGGGAAGGGAGCAAACCTTGCGGAAATGACCCGAATTGGTCTTCCTGTCCCTCCTGGCTTTACCATCACCACGGAGGCGTGTTCGCACTTCTACAAGAATAACCAGGCCTGGCCTGAGGGGCTCGAGGAAGAGGTGAAGAAGAGCCTGAAGGCCCTCGAGGAGAAGACCGGGAAGAAATTCGGCGACCCCAGCAATCCCCTCCTCGTTTCTGTCCGGTCCGGGGCTCCCGCATCCATGCCTGGGATGATGGACACCATCCTGAACCTGGGGCTCAATGACGAGGTTGTGAAGGGTCTTGCCCGCTTGACCTCCAACGAGCGCTTCGCCTATGACTGCTATCGCCGCTTCATCCAGATGTTCGGTAACGTCGTCATGGGTGTGGACCATTCGAAATTCGAGGCGATTCTCGACGAGGTGAAAGAAGAGGTTGGGGCAAAGCAGGACACGGATCTCGATGCGGAGGCGCTGAAGAAGGTCGTCGAGAAGTACAAGAAGCTCTACAAGGAGAGCACTGGTGAAGACTTCCCCCAGGATCCATGGGAGCAGCTCCGGCGGGCGATCAACGCGGTGTTCCTCTCCTGGAACAACAAGCGGGCCATTACCTACCGGAAAATCCACAATATCCCTGAGGACTGGGGGACCGCCGTCAACGTGCAGATGATGGTTTTCGGCAACATGGGCTTTGACTCCGGAACGGGCGTTGGCTTCACCCGGAACCCCTCCACAGGAGCAAAGGAGTACTACGGTGAGTACCTCTTAAACGCCCAGGGTGAAGACGTTGTTGCCGGGATCCGAACCCCGAAACCCATCAAGGAAATGGAGAAGGAACTCCCCCAGGCGTTCGAGGAACTCAAGAGGGTCTACGAGATTCTCGAGAAGCACTACAAGGATATGCAGGATTTCGAGTTCACTATCGAGCGCGGTAAGCTCTATCTCCTCCAGACCCGAACCGGAAAGCGTACGGCTCAGGCGGCCATCAAGATTGCCGTGGACATGGTGCGGGAAGGGCTCATCGACGAGAAAACCGCGGTCAAACGTGTTGAGCCGAACCAGATCAACCAGCTCCTCCACCCGCAAATCGACCGGAGCCAGCCTCTCAAGGTCCTCGCCAAGGGGCTTCCTGCGTCTCCCGGTGCCGCTTCCGGAAAGGTGGTCTTTGACGCCGATGAGGCAGAGAAACTCGGTAATGCCGGCGAGAAGGTCATCCTTGTTCGTCCGGAGACCACCCCTGATGACATCCACGGTGTGGTGGCGGCTCAGGGTGTCCTCACGAGCCGTGGTGGCATGACGAGCCATGCAGCCGTCGTGGCCCGGGGTATGGGGAAACCCTGCGTGGCCGGATGCGAGGCCATTAAAATCGACCTCGAAAGAAAGGAGTTCACCGTCGGCGACGTGGTGGTGAAAGAAGGCGAGTACATCACTATTGACGGGAGCACCGGCGAGGTCATCCTTGGCCAGGTCCGCACCATTCCGCCCCAACTTTCTGAAGAGTTCAAGGTGCTCCTTTCCTGGGCCGATAAGTTCCGCAAGCTCGGTGTTCGGGCCAACGCCGACACGCCCGCTGATGCGAAGAAGGCGCTGGAATTCGGCGCGGAAGGCATCGGTCTTTGCCGGACCGAGCACATGTTCATGGCTCCGGACCGTCTCCCTTGGGTCCAGAAGATGATTATGGCCCAGACCCTGGAGGAGCGGAAGGAAGCCCTTGCCCACATTGAGCCCATGCAGAAGGGCGATTTCAAGGAAATCTTCCGCATCATGGAAGGGAAACCGGTCACCATCCGGCTCATCGACCCACCGCTCCATGAGTTCCTGCCAAGACTCGAAGACCTCCTCGTGGAGGTTGCCACTCTCCGGGCCAAGGGCGTCACCGGACCGGAGCTTGAGGAGAAAGAGAAACTCCTGAAGGTTGTCCGGAACCTCCATGAGGCTAACCCCATGATGGGCCTTCGGGGGTGCCGTCTGGTCATTCTTTATCCTGAGATCGCCGAGATGCAGGTTCGTGCCATCATGGAAGCAGCGTGCGAGCTCACCAAAGAGGGTGTCAAGGTCATTCCCGAAATCATGATCCCGCTTGTGGGCCACAGGAACGAAATCAAAATCCTCAAGGAGAAGCTTGATGAAGTCGCCCAGAAGGTCCTGCAAGAGCAGGGTGTTTCCGTGAACTACAGTTTCGGCACCATGATCGAGGTACCCCGAGCAGCACTTGTCGCCGACCAGATTGCCGAGTACGCTGAGTTCTTCTCCTTTGGCACCAACGACCTCACTCAGATGACTTTTGGCTACAGCCGTGACGACGCCGAAGGGAAGTTCCTCTTCTTCTACGAAGAGAACGGCATCCTTCCTGAAGATCCCTTCCAGGTTCTCGACCAGGAGGGTGTGGGACAGCTCATGCAGATGGCCGTTGAGAAAGGCCGCAAGACCCGTCCAAACCTCAAGTGCGGCATCTGCGGTGAACATGGTGGAGAGCCAAAGTCCGTGGCCTTCTGCCACAAGATTGGTCTGAACTACGTGAGCTGTTCGCCTTTCCGGGTGCCCATTGCCCGGCTGGCTGCCGCTCATGCTGCGCTTGAAGACGTCGAGAAAGAAGCGAAGTTCAATCTGTGAGAGGGAGCAGGCGGGGGTGACCCCGCCTGCTTTGAGGTTATGGTGGACGTTCAGAGTATCAAGCGTTTCCTTGAAGAGAAGGAGAGAGAGCTACTCTCTCCTTTTGCTACCTTGAGCACCAGAACGCGGGGTCGGGCAAAGGAAGAAAAAGAATGCGAGCTCCGGACCTGTTTCCAGCGGGACCGGGATCGCATTCTCCACAGTAAGGCTTTCCGTCGCCTCAAGCACAAAAGCCAGGTGTTTTTGAGTCCCGAAGGAGACCACTACCGGACCCGTCTCACCCACACCCTTGAGGTCTCCCAGATTGCCCGCACCATTGCCCGGGCGCTTCGTCTCAATGAAGACCTGGTGGAGGCCATAAGCCTTGGGCATGACCTCGGGCACACTCCTTTTGGCCATGCCGGAGAAGAAGCCCTGAATGAGATTCACCCGGGAGGGTTCAAGCACAACGAGCAGAGCCTCCGGGTTGTGGATTATCTTGAGCGGGATGGGGAGGGTCTGAACCTCACCTGGGAGGTACGGGATGGGATTGTGAAGCACTCGAAAACGCATCTTGCATGCCTCACTGCTTCCCCTGAGGACCTTCCGGCAACTCTTGAGGGGCAGGTGGTGCGCTGGGCAGACGTCATCGCCTATGTGAACCATGATATCGATGACGCCCTGCGGGCCCGGGTCATCCGCTTTGAGGAACTCCCAAAAAACGCCATTGCCGTTTTGGGGGAGACCCACAGAGAGCGCATCAACACCATGGTTTGGGATATCGTCGTTGAGAGCTTCGATCGCCCGGAAGTTCGCATGAGCGAGCAAGTTCAGGAAGCCACAGAAACGCTCCGGAATTTCCTCTTCGAGCGGGTGTACTTCGGTCCTGAGCAATGGCAGGAACGGGAGAAGGCCAAGCGCCTGGTGAAGCACCTCTATGAGTTCTTTGCCGAGCACCCCGAGGTCCTCGAGGCAGAGTATACTTTTGCCCGGAAAAGGCAGGAAGACCTGGGAACGGTCATCTGCGATTTCATCTCGGGGATGACCGACCGTTACGCCCTGTACATCTACCGGAAGTATTTCATCCCCTCTTCGTGGCCGCAAGAGGGATGGAGAATTCGCTAAAGGGAGGTGTCCAGTATGGGAGGAGTCGTGTACTTTACCCCAATTGCCGGTCTCATTGCTGTGCTCTTTGCCGTAACGCTCATCCGCCGGATCAACGCTTTCAGTCCCGGGAATGAGAAAATGCAGGAGATTTCCCGGGCCATTCAGGAAGGCGCCATGGCTTTCCTGAAGCGGGAGTACAGCTTCCTCGTGGTGTTCGTTGCGGTGATGTTTGTGGTTTTGGGTTTTGCCCGTGGCTGGGTGACGGCAGGGTGTTTCGTGGTCGGCGCCTTCTGCTCCGTCATGGCTGGCTTTGTGGGCATGCGCATTGCCACCCGCAGCAACGCCCGGACGGCTCAGGCCGCAACTCAGGGGGCCAATCCTGCTTTGCGAGTTGCCTTCTCGGCGGGAGCGGTCATGGGGATGTGCGTGGTGGGTTTTGGGCTCCTGGGCCTTGGGATACTCTACGCCATTATCCGGGATGCCCAGATCATCAATGGCTTCGCCCTGGGTGCAAGTTCTGTGGCTCTCTTCGCCCGCGTTGGTGGAGGGATTTACACCAAGGCTGCCGATGTGGGGGCGGATCTTGTGGGGAAAGTTGAGGCGGGGATCCCCGAGGATGACCCTCGGAACCCTGCGGTCATCGCCGATAACGTGGGGGATAACGTCGGAGACGTGGCTGGAATGGGAGCGGATCTCTTTGAGTCCTACGTTGGGTCTATCATCGCAGCGATGATTCTCGGTACCGCCTTAGCCCAGAACGTCGCTGGTATCCTGTACCCACTCCTTGTGGCCGGTCTTGGCGTTATTGCTTCAATCGTCGGGACGTTCTTCGTGAGCGCTAAGGACGAAAAAGGGCTTGCGGCGGCCCTGAACCGGGGGACCTACGTGAGCAGTGGGCTCATCGTGGTCTTCAGCCTCATTGCCTCCCTTCTCCTTTTCCGGGGCCTGGGGCCGTTTGTGGCCACGGTTGCGGGACTCGTTGCCGGTGTGGCTATCGGGCTCCTCTCTGAGTACTACACTTCAAGCGAGTTCAAACCCACCCGGGAACTTGCCCAGGCGTCGCAGACGGGGGCGGCAACCACCATCATCAGCGGCCTTGCCCTGGGCATGGAGAGCGCGGTTTTGCCGCTCCTTGTCATCTGTGGTGCGATCCTTGTGGCCTACTGGGCAGCCGGAATGTACGGGATTGCCATTGCCGGTCTCGGCATGCTTTCGATCACCGGTATCATTGTCTCTGTTGATGCCTACGGGCCGGTGGCCGACAACGCCGGAGGTATTGCCGAAATGGCCGGTCTGGGTCATGAGGTTCGAAAGATCACCGATTCTCTGGATGCCCTTGGGAACACCACTGCAGCCATCGGCAAGGGCTTTGCCATAGGCTCTGCAGCACTCACTGCCATGGGGCTTTTCGCTGCCTACGGGCAGGCTGTGGGGCTTCGAGCCATGGATCTCCTGCATCCCCACACTGTGGTGGGTCTTTTTGTCGGTGGTATGATGCCCTTCCTCTTCTCTGCCCTTGCCATGAAGGCGGTGGGAAGGGCGGCGTTCCAGATGGTTGAGGAAGTCCGCCGGCAGTTCCGAGAAATCAAAGGGCTCATGGAAGGGAAGGCTCGCCCGGATTACGCCCGGTGCGTGGACATCAGCACCCGCGGGGCCATTTCCCGGATGATTCTCCCTGGCGTTCTGGCCGTGGTGGTACCCCTTGCTGTGGGACTTGTGCTTGGCCGTGAGGCTCTGGGTGGGCTTCTGGCGGGGGCCATCATCAGTGGGCTCATGCTCGCCATCATGATGGCCAACGCCGGTGGTGCCTGGGACAACGCGAAAAAGTACATCGAGGCGGGGAATCTCGGTGGCAAGGGTACGCCAACGCATGCCGCAGCGGTCGTGGGCGATACCGTTGGAGACCCCTTCAAGGACACTGCAGGACCCTCCCTCAACATCCTCATCAAGCTCATGTCCATCGTGGCACTGGTCTTTGCCCCCCTCTTTATGCGGTAGTCCTCACCCGGAGGGGCAGCTGCCCCTCCGGGGCAACACAGGGTGAGCGTATGTTCATCCCTGAGGAGTACCTGGAGGAAATTAAAGCCCGTGTGGATATCGTGGAGCTCATCTCTCAGTATGTGGAGCTCCGTCCCTCGGGCCGGAATTTCCGGGCCCTCTGTCCGTTTCATGAGGAGCGCACACCCTCCTTTACCGTTTCTCCGGAGAAAGGCATTTTCTACTGCTTTGGCTGTGGTGCGGGGGGGAATATTTTCACCTTCATCATGCGCATGGAGCGCTTGACCTTTCCTGAAGCTGTAGCGTTTTTGGCGGAACGCTGTGGAGTGGAGCTTCCTTCCGCCCTTCGGGGGACGTCGTCGTCCTTCAAGGAACGGGAACGGCTGTTCCAGGTGCTCGAGTCCGCCAACCGGTATTACCGGGAGTGCCTTGAGGCAGGAAAGGACGAGGAGGCGTACCGAGCCAGGGAGTACCTCGTGAAGCGGCGGGGGCTGGGTGAGGAAGTTCGGGAAATCTTTTCTCTCGGGTTTTCCCCGCCTTTGGGGAAGGGGCTCATCACCCGGCTGCTTGGGGAGGGTTTCTCAGGGCAGGAGATTCTCCGTGCGGGGCTGGGTGTGGTCACAAAACGGGGTGAACTCCTTGACCGCTTCCGGGGAAGGATCACCTTTGCGCTCCATGACGCCCAGGGGAGAATCATCGGGTTTGCGGGGAGGATTCTTGGGGAGGGAGAGCCCAAGTACGTCAACAGCACCGATACCCCTCTCTTCACGAAAGGCCGCTCCCTCTACGGGCTTTTCGCCACGAAAGACGCCATCGTGAAGCAACACTTTGCCATCCTCGTTGAGGGGTACATGGATTGCCTCACGCTTTTTGAGAACGGCGTGAGGAATTGCGTTGCCTCCATGGGAACGGCGCTCACCCGGGAACAGGCCGGGCTCCTCCGGAGGTATACCGAGCGGGTGGTGCTCTGTTACGATGCCGACCAGGCCGGACAGCAGGCAACGGCCCGGGGGATGGCGGTGCTATATGAGCGGGGGCTTGCGGTGGACATTGTGACCCTGCCATCGCCACATGACCCCGACAGTTTCCTTCGGGAGAACGGCAGGGAGGCTTTTCTGGAACTCCTCAAGGGGGCGCGACCATTTTTTGAGTACGCTCTGGAATTATTGCTGAAGAACTGTGGTTATACTTCTCTGGAGTCAAAAGCCAGAGTTATCCGGGGTATGGCGCCGTTTATTGAAGCGACGAAAGACCCGGTGGAGCGGGCGCTGCGGGTGAGACTCCTCGCAGGACGGGTTGGTGTCGATGAGGTCCTCGTGGAGCGGGTGCTTGGGAGGGAAGACCTTGGAGTGCCTGGAGGTGCACTCCCCCGCGGGGTTTCAGAACCCGGATGGGTGCAGGCCGAGAAGATGTTGCTTCGAGCGTGTTTCGATGATGCGGCGCTGCGGGGGAGGATTGTGGAAGCTGTTGATCGGGACCACTTTCAAAAGCCGGAGCACCGGCGAATCTTCCAGGCTGTTGTGCATCTTTCTTCGAAAGCAACGTTCACCCTCTCGGACCTTGTGGAC
>JAPWUU010000011.1 GCA_028275365.1 Candidatus Caldatribacterium sp. | reverse complement strand
TCAGGAACAGGATGGAAATACTGTTCAAAGACATGGGCAATCATGTCCACGATGCCATAGACTGCGTGTTCCCTGGGAACTGTGAGAATGTTCTCCGGGTCGAGAATGGAGAAATCCGGAAAGAGGTGGGGGTTCTTGATCACCAGTTTTTCCTTCGTCTCTTCGTTGGTGATGACCGCATTGCGGTTCATCTCCGAGCCCGTGGCCGCAAGGGTGAGCACCGTTCCCAGGGGGATTTTGCCCTTTATGGCACCTTTTCCGGTGAAGAAATCCCAGGGGTCTCCCTCATACAGCACTCCAGCAGCAATAATCTTGGCTGCGTCAAGAACACTGCCCCCACCCACCGCCAGAACAACGTTGACCTTTTCCTTCCGGCAGATTTCCACTCCTTCCCGGACCTTGCTGATTCGGGGATTGGGCTGGATACCAGAGAGTTCGGTAACCGAACATCCTGCCTCCTGCAGGCGACGCACTATCCGGTCATAAAGACCAGTCTTTTTGATACTCCCTCCACCATAAGCAAGGAGCACCCGTTCTCCGTACTTGCGGCATTCCTGCCCTACCCGGTCGGTCTCCCCTCGTCCAAAAAAGAGGCGCGTAGGATTCCAGTACTCAAAGTTTCGCATGCACCTCGACCTGGTTCAAAAACTTGACTGTTTCTATTTTCAGCCAAGCCGGCCCCCAGACCAGGCTTTCGCCTCCTTCCGGATATTTGATTTGCCCTCCGAGGGGCAGGGCGACAGGGGACCTCGGCCCGGGAGTCCCACCCGGACGGGAGTGCTGCACCGGAAGGGCACAGCTGGCACGGACCGCCGGACTGTGTGGACCTTCCGGCGGGGAATTGCTCCCGCCTCCCGCGTCCTGTTAGGACGCCTACCGGTTTGTCCGACACCGGCTAAACGGGGTCACCGCAAGGACAGGGCCAAAAGCTTTAAGTCGCGCCAGACGGAGCAATACGCTTCCTGCTGCCACGGGGCAAACCCGTTGTGCACAGGGAGCCTCCCCTCCAGCCGTCTCAAGCAGGCCCTGACCCTGCGGGTCATCCCTTCTCCTTCCCTCGGTGTATCAGGATTGACCTTTTGGGTCAGGTTTTGCTTGATACGGGCTACCAGTTGCTTCGTTTCTTTCGTTACCCGTTCCTTAAAGCCCATCGCCCGGCGGCCTACAACAAGTGCCGCCGAGCAGTGCACCGGAACGGCGTAACGCTCCATGTACTTCCAGTAACCTATAGTGGACGTGTACCGAGCAGCCACGAGCTTGAAAGATACTCCCTCTTTGACCGCCCTCCGGCACACCGCCTCCACCATCTTCGCAAAGGGAAAGTTTGAAGTCATGCGGTTGAACTTCTTGTTGGTGTCCAGCCTATCTTTCCCAAACTCCAGGTCTTCCAGGATAACCGGCTTGCCCAGAAAGAAGGCTATGTCTCCTACTACCTTGGCTAAGACACCTATCAGGTAGTCCCGCCGAAAGCCGGAAGCGTAAGCCAAGTCAGGTACCCTGATGTACAGAAAACCGTTAGGGTAAGTGGTAACCTGAAACTCTCCTTCGTATTTACCCAGGTTGCCTGGGTATGAAACACTAAAACCTTCCGGCCACGGCTCCGGCTGGCCTGAAGCGTTTATGTTGCATAAGGCCACTCCGTCAGGGTTCGTGTCCAAGGCTAAACAACCTTTAGCCAAGTTGGGCTCCCGCACTCTACTCAGTTCAAACGTCAGGTGCACTATATAGCGGCCCTCCAGGGTGCGGACCAGCTCTACTGAATAGGGTAGCTTCATGGCCAGCCATACCCGCACCAGGTCCCGGTGCTTCTCCGGCAGCCACAACCTGCCCTCCACCCTCGGGGCGCGGCTCATCTTCGGACGGCCCAGGGCGTCCCCGCCTACCTTCTCCGAGAGGTGGGAGATGGTCACCGCCAGGGAGAACTCCCCCTCCCGGTAAGTTACCTTCATGTTAGGGTTGCCGCCTTTGGTCTCGTCCCCTCGGGAGTAGAGGCGGTTTTTGCGAGCGGCCCGCCACTCCTCCCGCGTGGCCCGGCCTTTGCAGACCTTCTTCCACAGTTTCTTGCCGCCAAACACTACCCTGGGTACGGTCCCGTTCTCCCGGTGGGCCTCCAGTTCGGCCAGCGTCTTCTCTAAAGACGCTACCCGGTTGCTCCGTCCCTTGACCGTAAGATGAAGCTTTTCAACAACTTCTGGTATAGCCCCTTTTTCCTCTGCCACCGCCAGCTTCCTCATAGCCAGGCTGAGCTTTTGCCTTGCCCGGCCCAGCTTCTTTTCCGTCTCCTCAATCTCCAGTTGCAGGAGCTCTTTCTGGGAGTCCAGCACACCTTGTGCCTTAAGCCTGGCGTCGTCCGCATACCGCGAGTTGAGACCGAAAAGCTCCTGGCCGAGTTTTTTGATTTCATCGCGGGAAGCGCCTTCCAGGAGCCGGTTGAAGGCCCACCGCATGCAGGCGCAGAAAAGGCGCATCTCCGTCTCAAGAGGGTCTTCCCCGCCACGGTACCACCTTGGAGACCGGGAGGCGGGGAAGACCTCTGGAAAAAACTCCCCGCATACTGTAAACCTAAATTCGTCCTTCTTTTGCCTCTCCGGCATCCCTTATCAGCTCCCGGAAGCCCTGCCGGATTTTCCTCCCACCCCTCGCTCCATACAGCCGGGCCGAAAAAGAAGTCACTATGGCTAACAAATCTTGCACCAGCTCCGTATGCGCGTCCTCGGGCTCTTTCCGCGAAGTAACTTCTATCTCTACACCGCAGTACTTTACATGGCGCTCTAAATAGGCGTACCCGAACCTGGCCAACCTGTCGGGGTATTCGATGAGGAACTTTCTGAACTCACCCCGTTCGGCGCTTTTTAGCACCCGTTCCAGGCCCCAGCGGTTCTGGTTGAACCCGAAGCCACATCCGAATACTCCGCCACTACACGGTAGCCCTTCTCCCGTGCGTATGCCCGCAGTCTCTCCATCTGCCGCTCGAGGTTTCCAGCGTCGGCCTGCTTCTTCGTAAACACCCGGGCGAATAGTTAAGCACAGCCAGTTACAGTCAAATCCCTCGAAGCTGATGCAAACCTCCCTTTCCTCCATTGTAGCATGGGAGAAAAGGGTTCAGGGATTCCAGTGTTTTTTCAGGAACTCGAGGCCCTTTCGCGCGATGTATTCGCTACTTGGCGCAAGGGGGCGCCATATGGAAGCCGCACGGGCAATCTCCTTCACACCAGGGACAAAGGACTCTATGACCAGTGCCCCCTGGTAGTTGACTTCCCGAAGTGCCTGGAAAACTTCATCCCACTCCACGTGGCCCTCTCCAGGTGTTCCCCGGTCATTCTCGCAGGTATGGACATGGAAGAGGTACCTCCCTGCCACTTTGATCGCCTGGTAGAGGCTCTTCTCCTCAATATTCATATGGAAAGTATCGAGGTGAATCCCCACGTAAGGACTCCCCACCTCTTCCACAAGGCGCACGGCATCCTCCGCGGTGTTCAAAAAGTACGTTTCGAAGCGATTGAGGGGCTCAACGGCGATTCTCACATTGCAGTCCTCGGCAACCTTGGCGAGTTCCTTGAGGCCTGCCACCGCTCGCTTCCACTCCTCCGCCGTCCGTGCTTCCCCGGTGAGTTTGCCCACTGCAGAGTAGCAGGGACCGCAGAGCACCGTTCCACCCCAGGCGGAGAGCATCTGGAGACAGCGGGTGAAGTAAGCAAGTGCCTCTTTGCGAATTTCAGCGCTGTCACTCACGAGGTCCCTCCGTTCCCCTACCACGGCACACCCGGTCACCGCAAGCCCGTTTTCCTCAAGAAGTGCTTTCGTCTTCTCCACAGAAATGGCGTCAAGAAGGTCAAGAGGAATTTCCACACAATCAAAGCCAAGCTCTTTCACCATGGGGATGAGGTGGGCCTCGCTATCTGTGTACGCCGCAGTCCAGAGAAAGAGATTCACGCCAAACATCCGGTATCCCCCTTTCAGAAAATGCGTTCTTCGGTCACGCGGTCGAAAATGCGAACTTTCTCCTTCTTAAACCCGAAAAAGACCCGCTCACCAATCTCAAACTGCGCTCCCTCTTCGCTCCGCACCCGGAGAACATGCCCATCAAGGCGCAGACGCACAATCTGGATAACCCCAAGAGGCTCCACCACTTCAACCTGCGCGGGGTAAAGGCTTTCTTTCTTTTCCCGAGAGATCGTGATGTCTTCAGGGCGAATGCCAAAAATCACCTCAGGGTTTTTGAGATTCTTCCGGCAAATCGAGGCAGCATCCTCTGGAAGGGTAAACGTGAAGTACCCCGGACCTACATTGAGACGGTTTTCCCCTTCAAAAATCGCCGGCACGAAATTCATCCCAGGACTTCCCACAAAGTCGGCAACGAAAACGTTCCTGGGGTAGTGGTAGATTTCCTGTGGTGTCCCCACCTGGACGACGTGTCCCTGGCGAATGACGACAATCCGGTCTCCCATGGAGAGCGCCTCGGCCTGGTCTGGGGTGGCGTAAAGGAAAGTCGCACCCGTCTCGCTCTGCAGGCGCTTGAGTTCGGTACGCATCTCCTCGCGGATTTTGGCGTCGAGGTTGGTTAGGGGCTCGTCAAGGAGGAAGACCCTGGGGTTTCGCACCAGTGCCCGGGCAATGGCCACCCGCTGCATCTCCCCACCGCTTATGTGGATCGGCCTTCGGGAAAGGAGGTGGTCAATATGGAGGAAACGGGCGACTTCCTTCACCCGCCGCTCAATTTCCTCTTTTGAGATATTCCGAATACGCAGCGGCGAAGCGATGTTCTCAAAGACCGTGTACCGCGGATAGAGAGAGAAGTTCTGGAAAACGAAGGCCACATCCCGGTCTTTAGGGGGAAGGTCGTTGACCACCTGCTCTCCAATGCGAATGACGCCACCATCAGGCCGCTCAAGCCCTGCCACACAGCGAAGGGTGGTTGTCTTTCCCGCTCCGGTTGGACCAAGGAGTACCGTGATGGTCCCGCTTTCTGCCTCAAGGGAAAGCCCGGAAACGGCGGTAATTCTCCCAAACCTCTTGGTCAATCCTTCAATCACAAGACGTGCCATAGGCGCCACCTACGCGATGAGTCTTTCCGTTTCTGCATTGAAAACACGGACTTCCCTGAACCCAAGGGCAACCCGCTCCCCCACTCTCAGAACTCTATCCCCGGGGAGAAGGGCCTTGAGGAGATACCCCAAAACGCGGAAGGTCACCACGTTCTGAACTCCCAGGGGTTCGAACACGTAGACCTCTCCATCAAGGACCTTTTCAGCTTCCTGGACCACAAGGATGTTCTCCGGACGCACCCCAAGGACGACCTGGCGCACCGGAGGGGAAAGACGCTGCAGCGCCATGCGCTGTTCTTCCCCAAGAGGGAGGAAGTACGAACTATCGATCACTACGCCCAGACTTCCCTCCCTCTCCTCCACTTTTCCGGGGATGAAGTTCATGCCGGGGCTACCGATGAAACGGGCAACAAAGAGATTGGCCGGGTAGTGGTACACTTCATGGGGTGAACCGATTTGCTGAATATCCCCGAAATTCATGACCACAATCTTATCCGCCATGGTCATGGCCTCCACCTGGTCGTGGGTTACGTAAATCGTCGTGGCGCGGAGGGACTTCTGGAGCTTCTTGAGCTCGGCCCGGGTGACTTCCCGGAGTTTGGCGTCGATGTTCGAGAGGGGTTCGTCGAGGAGAAAAACCCGGGGGCGACGGACGATTGCCCGAGCCAGAGCCACCCGCTGTTTCTGACCACTCGTGAGCTTGCGGGGTTTCAGGTGGAGAATGTCCTCAATCTGCAGAAGTCGCACAACCTCTTCGACCCGTTGCCTGATTTCCTGCTTCGGCAGTCCTTCTGCCCGCAAAGGGAAGGCGATGTTGTCGTACGCCGTAAGATGGGGATACAGAGCATAGAGCTGGAACACAAAGGCGATGTTCCGAGCTGCCGGGCTCAAGGGGGTCACGTCTTCGTCGTCGAAGTAGATGCACCCACTGTCTGGCTGTTCCAGTCCGGCAATGCAGCGGAGCGTTGTGGTCTTTCCACAACCCGAGGGACCAAGGAGAACCGTGAATTCTCCTTCCTTCACCTCGAAAGAAATGCCCTTCACCGCCTCCACATGCCCGAAGCGCTTGTAGAGCTTTTCAACCCGCACCGAGGACATCGCTATGCCTCCTTCTCCCCGGCAAGTTCCTCAAGGGGAGGAATGTGGGAGAAGAGGATGTACAGCCCTGTTCCTCCCCCAAGGAAGGCGAAACCGTAATGGTAGAGGAAAAAGGCGAAGGGCTGGCAGAGGCTGAAAATACCAAAGACGATGAGCACGATGGAGAGGGGTTCCATGAACTTTTTGATACGCGCCAGGAATTTCATATCCATCTACTCCTTTATCGCTCCAAAAGTGAAACCCCGGATAAGGTTCCCGCCAAGAAGGAAAGTGAACACAACGACAGGGAGAACCATGAGGAATGACCCTGCGGCAATGTGCCCCCAGTTCACCCCTGCTGTTCCGAGAGAGTGGGCGATGGAGGGCACCGCAGTTCGAGCCCGTTCCCCGGTGAGAAGGAGCGAGAAAGTAAACTCGTTCCAGGTCATGATGAGGCTGAAAATGGCCGTGGCCACCATACCCACTCGCATCTCCGGGAAGACAAACTTGAAGAAGGCCTGGAAGCGGGAATACCCGTCGACCAGTGCTGCCTCCTCGTATTCCCGGGGGATATCGTCGACGAAACTCCGCATCATCCAGACGGCAAAGGCGAGATTGAACACCGTGTACATGATGATGAGCCCGAAACGAGTATCAAAAAGCCCTAAAGCCCGGTACATCATGACAAGAGGAATGGCGATGACCACAGGCGGCAGCATGCGGCTACTCAGGATAACAAAGAGCAGGTCATCTTTGCCCCGAACCTGCATCCTCGAGAAGACGTACCCGGAGAGTGCCCCAAGGAACGTGGCAAGAAGTGTACTCACGAAGGACACCACAATGCTGTTACTGAGCTGTCGCAAGAAAGCCGAGGGTTTCGGCTTTACCTCAATGCCACGAACCGTTCCAAGGGCTCCCCCGGCACCGACATAGAAAATGTTCCGGAAGTTGTCGATTTGCGGACGCCAGACCCATTTGGGAGGAAGGGCAAAGGCGTCCACCTTGCTCTTGGTGGCCGTGGAGAACATCCAGTAAAGCGGGAAAAGATAGACACAAAGAAGCACAACAAGAATCACCACGATGATACGGTTCTTGACTGCTCTTCGCTGGAATTCGTTCATCGCTTCCACTCCTCACGCTCTCCGCAGGCGATTAAGGTACGTGATGTAGATATTACTCAGGGCGATGATGATAATGAGGAGCACGTACGCCAGGGCACAGGACCGCCCCGTCCGCCAGAACGAAAAGGCGAGTTTATAGATGTAGAAGGGGACGATCTGGGTAGCGTACCCCGGTCCCCCTTCGGTGAGTACATACACCACGTCGAAGAAACGGAAAGCATCCATGGTCCGGAAAAGGACGGCAAGGATGAGGATAGGAGCGACGTAGGGAAGGGTGATGTAGCGGAATTTGAACCACCCCGAGGCCCGGTCAACATCTGCAGCTTCGTAGAGGTACTTAGGGACACTCGAGAGTCCGGCTAAACTCAGAAGCACGATGAAAGGCGTCCAGATCCAGACATCGGCGATGACCAGAGAGTACAGGGCATACTCGTAACTCGTTGTCCAGGCAATCTTCGGCATGCCAAAGAGCCGGCCCAGGATGTAATTGAGAATCCCCCAGTTCGTGTCCATCATGAAACGGAAGAATTTCCCGATGACCGCGGGAGAAAACATCATGGGGAGAATGAAGAGCGTCGTCAAAAGCCCCTTACCGTAGAACTCCCGGTTGAGGAGCATGGCAATACCAAACCCAAGGAAAAATTCAATGGCCACGGCAAGGAAGACAAACTTTCCCGTGGTGACGAACCGGTCCCACACCTCTTTTTCCCGAAACAGGGAACTGTAGTTCGCAATACCGATAAAGACCGGGGGCCTGGCAGCATTGGCCGAGTACTCGCAGAAGCTCAGATACAGTGACCAGATAAGGGGGAAAATGACGAGGAAAAGGAGAAAGCCAAAGGTGGGAAGAAGAAAGAGATAGAGCATCCCCCGGTCAGACACACGATTGGCCCAGGTATTCCGGATATCCGACAAGTTCCACTCCCTCCCCAGAAATTTCAGGGGAAGCCCTTCTGGGGCTTCCCCTGAACGTCACTCATTTGTAGTAACCGGCACGCTCAAGGATTTCCTCGTGCTTTTCTGCAATGAGGTCCATAGCCTCTTCAGGAGTGTACTTCCCAAGGATGGCAGCATTGAGAATTTCTGCCATGACCGTACCCATTTCGTTGTACTCGGGGATCTCCCAGTAGTCCTTGAGGTGCGGATAGCTCGCCCGGGCGACCTTGTTCACCGGTGCGTACTCAAGGTATTTATCGTCTTCAACAATGGGCTTCATGCAGCTGAACATCCCGGCCTGGGCCCATTTCCACTGGGTCTCGGGGGAGAGCCACCACTCGAGGAACATGAGGGCTTCCTTCTTGTGGGGTGTGTAGGCCGAGATGGACATACCCTGCCCACCGAGCTGGACGTACCACTCCTTCTCCTTCGGGGTGGGGAAGAAGTCAACCTTATCCCAGACCAGGGAGAGGTTAGGATCCACAAGGCCCGGATAGAATGCCAGGTATGTCCCCATCATGGCGACAAGCCCCTGCTGCATGGCAGTATTGGCTTCATCCATGCTGTAGTTGGCAGAACCTGGAGGACAGTACTTGTAGATGTCCACCCAGTACCGGGCAGCGGCTTTACCTTCTTCACTATTCAGGTACCCCTTGACACGCTTGGTCACCGGATCCCAGAGTTCTGCTCCAAAGGACCAGAACACAGCGAGGAATTCATCGGTGAGTCCAGCCGTTGGGATTGGGGCGTGCCACAAAGCCACTCCGTAGAGGTTCTTTTCTGGACGGGTGAAGAACTCGGCAATGTCCTTGAGCTGGCTCCAGGTTTCGGGAACCTGCAGAGCATAGCCATACTTCTCCTGGAAGGCTTTCTGTTCCTCGGGATCGTTGAAGAGGTCAGTCCGGTAGCACATTCCAAAGAAGTCTCCCAGAGCCGGAACACCATAGTACCTGCCACTCCCGTCGGGATACTCGCAGAAGGACTTGATGAAGGTATCGTAGAAATCTTCCTTCTTCACATGTTCATTGAACCAGTCGGTGATGTCAAGGAGATGTCCGCCGACCACTGCTTCACCAAGCCACTGGGAATCAGGAAGGACGATGTCAAAACTCGTTTTCCCTGAAGCAAACTCAGTGAAGACCTTATCATGGTACTGCGGCCAGGGAACCGGGTCGCCTTTCACCTTGATGCCGGTTTTGGCGGTGAAGTCTTCCGCAAGGGCAATGAGGGCATCCATCGGCGCCCAGGCTGCCCAGGTGATGGTGAGGGTTACCTCTTCCGCCAGAGCTACTCCCCCGAGGACTATCCCCAGAAGGAACACCACAAGCACACCCAACCCGAGTTTCTTCATCGACAAACCCCCCTTTCAAAGGTTTCTCTGCAAAAGGCATGCAACACAAGACCAGGAAACGCTCCTTCAGTTTTTCAGGTCTTCCTCTCACCCCCTCCCTTGACAGGAGTCACGTTCCACGAGGACGGGTTCAATGAGTGTGAGTGGTGGACAATCGTTCTTCCCCTGGAGAAATTGTAGCAAAAATTCCACGCCGGTTCTACCCATCTCGTACTTGGGCTGGCGAACTGTGGTGAGCGACGGATGCACGTAGGAGGCGAGGAGAATATCGTCAAAGCCTACAACGGAGATGTCCTCGGGAACACGAACTCCAGAGCTCAAAAAGGCCTTGAGCGCCCCCACCGCCACAAGGTCCGAGCTTGCAACAACGGCCGTGGGACGCTTCTTCTCCTTAAGGAGCTTCTTCCCTAAAGTGAAACCAATCTCCACCCGGTTCCTCTGGGTCTTCTCCACAAGCACCCATTCATCCCGAAGCGGCAGACCCTTCCGTTTCATGAAGCTGAGGAAGGCTCGCTGCCTTTTGACCAAGGACAGGACATACGGAGGTTCGCTCAGGTACCCGATATCGGTGTGGCCTAAAGATACAAGATACCGCAGAGCTTTCTCAACACCCTTCTCGTTGTCCACTACTACCGAAGGCCAGAGGTCGTTTGTCGGGTATACGTCCACAAGAACAGCAGGAACACCGCTTGAGGCAAGACGACCCCAGAGGCGCTCAGCGATGAAACTGTAGGCAATCACCACCCCATCAACCTGGTGCTGCTCCACAAGACTCACAAAGCTCTCCTCGAGCTTCTCCTTATAGGACGTGGCGTAGAGGATGACACTGTAGCCAGCTCCCTGGGCCACATCGGTGACACCCTGAGCGAGTTCAGCATAGAAGGGGTTGGTAACGTCCGGAATGAAGAGACCCAGGGCACTGGTCTTCTGTCGCTTGAGGTTCCGAGCAGTGAAGTCAGGACGGTAGTTGAGCCGCTCGATGGCTTCGAGGATTTTCTTCCTCGTTTCCGGAGCAACCGGAGCCGTGCCGTTCAGAAAGTGCGACACGGTCGAGAGGGCTACTCCCGCTTCCTTCGCCACATCTCTCATGGTCACCCGATGAACCCCTCGCCTCACGGCATTCACCCAAGACGCTTCTCCGTAATCGGATCGAAGAAGAGGAGTTTCTCGTGCACCAGAAGATATGGAACTTTCTCTCCAACAGAGAACTCCGCTTCTTTTGGAACCCGTACCCGAAGAAGGGTCTCCCCCACCCGCAGGCGAACGATTTTATCCGCCCCGAGGTCCTCCACGAGGTAAACCTCTCCCACGGTTCCACCCTGCCCGAGGAGAATGTTCTCCGGCCGTATCCCCACAAGAACCCGGGAGGGCAATACCTCCCTCCCCTTCCAGACTTTTTCAAGGTCAAGGGCAAGAGCAAGATCCCCGAGGTAGAGCTTTCCTCCCTCGGGGAATCCCTCAAGGAAATTCATTTCTGGGTTCCCCACAAAGCGGGCGACGAAGACATTCGCCGGGTACTCGTAAACCTCCTCGGGAGTCCCCACCTGCTGCAGGACCCCCTGGTTGAGCACCGCCACCCGGTCGCCGAGCGTCATCGCTTCCACATGGTCGTGGGTGACGAAGAAAAAGGTTGCTCCGAGATTCTTCTGAAGGCTTTTGAGTTCCACGCGCATCTCTTCCCTGAGCTTTGCATCGAGGTTGGAGAGTGGTTCATCCATGAGGAAAATCCTGGGGTTCCGGACCATGGCCCTTCCCAGAGCCACACGCTGCTGTTCTCCTCCACTGAGCTTATCAGGCTTCCGCTGGAGAAGGTGCTCAATCTTCAACACCCGGGCAACGTGTTCGATTCTCTTTCGAATTTCACCCTCTTCAGTCCGCCAGAGCTTCGAACGGAGGGGGAAGGCGAGATTGTCATAAACTGTCAGGTGCGGGTACAGGATGTAATTCTGGAAGACGAAAGCACAGTTCCGATCCCTTGGTGCAACGCCATTCATTCGAACTCCATCGATGAAGACATCGCCACGATCGGGTTCTTCCAGGCCGCTGACGATTCGAAGCGTGGTTGTTTTTCCAGCTCCGGTTGGCCCAAGAAGCACCAGAAACTCTCCATCCCGAACCTCAAGGGTCATACCTCGAAGAGCCTGGATCTTCCCAAACCTCTTTTCCACATCCCTCAAAACGACTTCAGCCATAGTCTCACCGAATGCTCTGACCGGTCTGGCGATCGAAGAGACAGGCCGCCTCCCAGCGGACCGCAAGTGACACATTCCCGGAAAACCGTTCCCGACGCATGTCCTCCACCCTGATGATGCGACCCGGGGCTATTTCCACCGCATAGAGATTCTTGTACCCCAACGGCTCGACACTCACAACACTCCCACGGATCTCGCCAGATGCAGCGATAGAGAGGAACTCGGGGCGAATACCAAGAATGCACTCCCGAACACCGCGCTGCATCGCGAGTTTTTCCATCGCCTCGCAGCGGATGCTCTCCCCGTTCTCAAGACGAAATCCCCGACCTTCCCCGAGAAAGAGCAAGGGGATGAAGTTCATCCCGGGGCTCCCGATGAAATGCGCCACGAAGAGGTTCTCGGGGTGGAGATACACCTCCTTCGGTGACCCCACCTGCTGGATCCTCCCTTCGTTCATCACCACAATACGGTCGGCCATGCTCATGGCTTCTATCTGGTCGTGAGTCACGTATATCGTGGTCGCCCCGATTTCTATGTGGAGCCTCTTGAGCTCTGCCCGCATCTCTTCCCTGAGCTTTGCATCGAGCCCGCTGAGTGGTTCATCCATGAGGAACACCTGGGGTCTCCGGACCATGGCCCTTCCCAGGGCCACCTTCTGCATGTCACCGCTTGAGAGCTGTGCCGGGCGAAGAGCAAGGAGATGTTCAAGGCCGAGAATTTTTGCTACCTCCCGAACTCTTCGCTGTACCTCCTCACGGGGAACCCCCTGAGCCTCAAGGGGAAAAGCGATGTTCTCAAAAGCCGTCATGTGGGGGTAGAGCGCATAGTTCTGGAAAACAAAGGCGATGTTGCGGCGGGCAGGAGGAAGCTGGGTCACCCGCTTTCCGGCAATAAAGATATCGCCTTTTGTCGGCTTTTCAAGCCCGGCAATCATCCGAAGCGTTGTGGTCTTCCCGCACCCCGAAGGCCCCAGAAAGACGACAAACTCCCCCTCAAAGACGCTCAGGGTGACATCCTGCACCGCCTCGAAAGCACCGAATCGCTTCGAAAGACCCTCCAGCCGCACTCTTTCCATTATATCTTCCCTCTACCTCTTGATGACGCCAAAGGTCAACCCCCGAGCCAGGTACTTCCGCACAAGGAAGGTGAAAACCACAACCGGCAGGAGGAACACGGTGACCCCGGCCGCAATCTGTCCCCAGTTGATCCCCGATGTCCCCTGAATGGCGGCAATGGACGGGGGAGCCGTACGGGCCTTCTCGGAGGTGAGAATAAGGGCGAAGAAGAACTCGTTCCAGGCAGCGATGAGGCAGAAGACCGCTGTGGCGGCAATCCCCGAAAGCGCCTGAGGCAGGATAACCTTGAAGAACGCCTCAAACCTTGTGTAGCCATCAACCATCGCCGCCTCCTCAAACTCCCTGGGAATCTCGTCAATGAAACCTTTCATGAGCCACACGGCAAAGGAAAGGTTGAAGGTCATGTAGAGGAGAATAAGCCCTATGTGGGTATCGATAAGACCCAAAGCACGGTACACCACAAAGAACGGAATCCCCACCACAATGGGGGGGAGCATTCTTGTGGAGAGGATGAAAAAGAGGAGGTCGTTTTCGCCTCGCACCCGAAAACGAGAAAAGGCATAGGCGGAGAACGTCCCCAGAGCAACAGAGAGCACCGTACTCACTCCGGCAATAACTATACTATTCAGAAACCTTGGGGGGAAGAGCGATTTCCCCACCTGCCCGAATTTCGCCGCTTCCTCGGGACGGATGTTGAAGAGGGTGAGGTAATGCACGAGAGTCCCTCGAAAAACGAACTTCGGAGGTATGGCGAAGATATCCGGCCACTGTTTGAAGGACGTAGCCACAATCCAGTAAATGGGAAGGAGGAAAAAGACAAGAGCAAGCGCAATGAGAATGCCTTTTGCGACTTTCCAGACCACTGTCCTTCCCCCTTACGCTCGAGTTCTCTGAATCCAGCGAATGAGGAGATTGCTCAAAGCAATGACAAGAATGAGGATGATGTACGCCATGGCACAGGACTCCCCCGTTTTGAACTTGTTGAAGGCCAGACGGTACAGGCTCATGGAGATCGTCTCCGTAACATCTCCAGGACCCCCACCGGTCATAATGAAGACGAGGTCGAACATCTTGAAGGCATCGATCACCCGGAAAAGCACCGCCAGAATGAGCAGGGGTGACACAAGGGGCAGGGTAATCCTCCGGAATTTGAACCAGAAAGAGGCCATGTCGATGTCTGCAGCCTCGTAGAGGGATTGGGGAATGGCAAGAAGCCCGGTAAGGGAAATGAGCATAACAAACGGTGTCCACATCCAGATGTCCACCAGAGCAATGGAGTAGAGGGCGATTTTGGGATCCGTGAGCCACAGGACCCGGCGAAACCCAAAAAGGGAGAAAAGGAAATTCAAGAGCCCGAAGTTTGCGTCCATGATGAAGGTCCAGAAAAGGCCCACAACCACAGGGGACAGCATCATGGGGATGAGCATGAGCGTCGTCACAAGACCCCAGCCCCTGAAGCGTTCTTTCAAAAGCAGGGCCAGTCCAAACCCCAGGAGGAACTCCACCCCTACTGCCACGATCACAAGGCGCGCTGTAATCTGAAAGTACTTCCAGATCAGAGGGTCGGAGAGAATCCTCGCGTAATTGGCAAAGCCGACGAACGAAATCTTCCGGCTGACCAGGGATGAGTAGTTCGTGAAACTCAACCCCAGAGACCAGATAAGGGGGAAGACATTCATCACGATGAGCACGAGTATGGTCGGACCGATGAAGAGAAGCTTCATCCGGTACTCACTGATGTCTTTCTGGTAGAGCTTTCCCCCGTCCTTCACCGGCAATTCCCCCAGACACCCGGGGGCTTTCTGGCCCCCGGGTGTTTTCCTCCTACTTCAGGTATCCGGCCTCCTTCAGGATGGCCGTATGCTCTTTTGCGACTGCGTCCATCGCCTCTTTCGGGCTCATCATTCCCGCGCAGGCAGCCGACCAGTACTTCTGGGTTACCTCAAGGAGTGCTGCGTACTCCGGAATGGTCCAGAAGTCCTTCACGTACTGGAACGACTCAGCCATGGCCGGGTTATAGGGCTTGGCGTTCAGGAACTCTGGAGAGTTCAGGAGGTCTGTGAGAATGGGCACACCGCCCATGGCCATGTACTTTCTCTGGGTCTCTTCATCACACCACCACTTGATGAACTCATATGCAGCGTCGAGGTTCTTCGAGTAGGTGACAACATTGAGACCCTGACCACCATGGGAGGCAAAACGGCGAAGCGTACCGTCCTCTGCACGCTTCCCCGGGAAGGGGAAGAACCCAACTTTATCGTAGTACTGCGGATTGGTTGCCGGGTTCACGAATCCTTCCGCCCAGGAACCCCACTGAAACGCCATGGCCACAAGCCCCTGGGAGAAGGCCTGGGTACACTCATTCCAGTAGTAGTTCTCCGAACCCGGAGGAGCGAACTTCATGAGCCCAACGTAGAATTCAAGAGCCTTCACTCCTGCATCGCTATTCAGGTATCCTTCAACCTCGTAGCTCCCCGGAGCATGGTAGTCAGCGCCAAAGCTCCAGAGTACCGGCTGGAACCCCATGGTGACCGCGTCGAATGTTTTTGCTGGCCAGTAGGCAAGGCCGTAGAAGTTCTTCTCGGGGCGGGTGAAGAACTCGGCGATGTCCCGGAACTCTTCCCAGGTTTCCGGAACCTTCAAATCGTATCCGTACTTTGCTTTGAAAGCCGCCTGCTCATTGGGGTCCTCAAAGAGGTCCTTCCGGTAGGCAATAATAGGGACATCAAGAACCGCAGAAACACCATAGTATCGGCCGCTATCCGGAGGGTACTCGCCGTAGAGCTTCTGCGGGCGAGGAGCAAGTTTATCGAAAGCAATGTTCTCCTTCAGCCAATCCGTGAGCTCCACATAATGGCCACCGGAGACTGCCGCTCCAAGGAGCTGACTATCCCCAACGATGATGTCGTAACTTGAGTCGTGAGCCGAAAGCGTAACGAGAATCTTATCGGTGTACTGGGCCCAGGCGACAAAGTCGAATTTCACCTGGATACCGGTTTTGGCGGTGAAGTCCTGCTGCGCAAGTTCGTACATCCAGTGACCCGGGGTGTACTCACCGCAGAGAATGCTCAGCACTTTCTCCTCGGCAAGGGCAATACCGGAAAGACACACCAGAACAACAAGAACCAAACCTACAATGCGCTTCATGTACTAACCCCCCTTGAAGAAGTATGACCCATGGTTCCATGCACCACAATGGTCCAAAAAGCGTGCTTTCCTTTCGCTCTCACCCCCCTACTCCATCACCACCATCACTTTCAAAGGATTGCCTTTCTTTTCCCGGGCCACCTGGAAGCCTTCCATGAGCTTCTCAAGCGGGAACACATGGGTCACAAGACGCTCGGCATCCACAAGGCCTCCGGCGATGCTCTGGATGGCCTCAACCCAGGTGAACGGCGCAAGCCAAGAGAAGCGAATGTTCTTATCCCAGAAAATGGAAGAAAGTGCAGGAACCTCTATGACGTCCTTTGCCCCTGGAAGTCCAAAGTACACGATGTTGGAACGGCGCCCGGAGACTTCAAGGGCAAGCTGCATGGCCTCTTTACTCCCCGTGACCACAATCACCCGATCCGCCATGCGTCCCCCGGTGAGCTGCGAAATACGCTCAACGACGTTTGGCGCATAGTACGGCGACGAAGCATCTCTGACGTTGAGAAGTTCATCGGCCCCCATCGCCTTTCCCACCTCAAGCCGGAAATCTTGAGTTCCCACAAGGATCACTTTCCCTGCACCACTCCGCTTCACGAGGGACACAACAGAGAGCCCAATGGCCCCGGGACCGAAAACCACCACCGTATCCCCAAGGCCAACCTGGAGATTTTTCACCCCGTACACCGCATTGGCCAGGGGTTCCACAAAGGCTCCGGCCTTGAAAGAGACATTCTCAGGAAGCCTGTACACATGGGTGTAGTGGGATACCACGTATTCTGCGAAGGCACCATTCGCCGAAACCCCGAGGACCTTTTTATTCTCGCAGAGGTTCACGAACCCCCGGTAACACACCTCACAGGCGTTGCAGTACTGCACCGGGTTCACCGTGACCCGATCACCCACGGAAAAGAGCTTGCGCTCTGCGGGAACCTTCCCGACTTTTACGACCTCCCCGGAAAACTCGTGCCCGAGAATAAGGGGTCCTTTGCCCGTTGGTGTTTCAAGAGGGGAAAGACCCCAGTAGTAGGCAACGTCAGACCCGCAGATGCCACAGGCACGTACCCGAATGAGGAGTTCATCATCGGCAATGTCCGGCACCGGGACTTCCTCAAACTTCATAACCTCCGGCTCGTAGAATACCCAGGCCTTCATCGTCGCAGGAATCATGGTCTCCCTCCTTACGCCATGCCGAGCCTGGCGAAAAGGTCTCGAAGGAACCTGATGGAATCGGCCGTAATATCCCAGGCATTGGGCCAGAAGCAGAGGTCAATGCACCACCAGTCCGAGGTGTAGCCACTCGCCACAATTGCCGGGATGACCTTTTCAAAATCGATGTACCCGGTCCCGAAAGGAGCGTGGGTACTCGTCTCGTCGTCGTGGAGGGTGTTGTCCGAGTCGATGAGGTGCACGTGCCCAATACGTCCCCGGAGCATGTCAATGAGCTCCAGAATGCCCCCGGGAAGGGTTTCCCTGGGCTCGGTCTGCTTTGCCCCAACCACGGCACACATCTGGGCATGACTCGTATCAAGGAGGATCTTGAAGTTCTCCCGATTCACATCGTCGTGCATCTTCCTGATTTCGCTGGGCTTGTTGAAAATGAACCCGGGCTCAAATTCCCACACCACCATGACACCTACATCCCGGGCCTTATCCGCGCATTTCTGGAACATCGCCACAACCCGATCCCAGGTCTCCCTGTAGTCCCAGTCCCTGGGGAAGGGTGTCCCGGTTACGGTGTCCACGCGGATTTTGTCGAAACCACAGTCGACGCAGAACTCAAGCGACCGGTCAAACATGTCCTCATAGGCCTGGACAATTTTTGGGTCACCGCTGGCAAAGGGGAAACTCCAGAGGTCCGCAACGTAGGCACTGACGCCGAGGCGGTACTTCTCAAGAAGCCCGAGGAGCTTCTTGCGGTCCTCCTTTGTGGGGTAGAGGTCAGGATGAGCGTGGGGTTTGAAACCACCGAGTTCAATGCCGTCAAAACCGAGTTCTGAAAGGCGCATGATCACTTCATCGAGAGGCACGGGGTGGCTTGCGTAGGGACCGATGGCGTAAGCCCAGCTTCCGATGGAAATTTTTGCCTTGCCCAAGAACATCCCCTCCTTTTCGAGGTGTGGAGAATCGTGTTTATAAAAACGTTTTCAGCATGAGCTACTATGATTATGGCAAAGCTGTTCTCTCCCTGTCAACCCCCCATGGGGTGTTTCTATCAAAAAGTTGCAGACCCTTGAGACCCCTGGGAAGAACCTCTCCCCCACGCTTCATTTTGCGAAAAGGCGATGGTATGATGTTTTTGGAAGCTCAAATCACCGGAAAGTCTTCGGGCTATGTCCGGAAAAGCGCTCTTCACCATAAAGACCGAGGCCCTGTGGGAACTGAGCCGCGAGAAGTCTCGTTTCGTGGCCATGAGCTTTCGCCTGTTTCGCCCCGAGGAGAGCCGGGAGAAACTCAAGAGGGCCATGGAGTGCTGCCCCCAGGCCACTCACTACGTCTACGCCTTTCGATTCGGTCCCCAGGGAGAAAAGGAGTACGCCTCAGACGGCGGGGAACCAAAGGGCAGTGCCGGCCGGCCGGTTCTTGGGGTTTTGCGACGCTTTGCGGTGACGAACAGCATGGTGGTGGTTGCCCGGTACTTTGGGGGGAAGAAGCTGGGCATCCGGGGGCTCATTGAAGCCTACGGAGATGCCGCCGCCGGAGTCCTCAAAGCTTCTGAGCTCATTCCCTATGTGCAGGAGGAGAGGATCACCGTTACCACCGAACCACAGGCCTTTGAGCTTTTCGTCCACCGCCTCCTGCAGCACCTCAAAACGAAAGAGCACCTCAGGCTGGAGAGAACGTGCTGCGAGGTTTCCTTCACCATCCCTGAGGACCAAAAGGATGCGCTCTTTGGCTTTCTCGAACGAGAACATCTGCGGGGAACGGTGAAACACTTCACGAAGGAGGGATAAACATGCGGTATGTACCTCTGGGGAAAAGTGGTCTGTACGTTTCCGAAGTGTCTCTGGGAACCATGACCTTCGGCCGAGAAACACCCGAAGAGGAGGCCGTGGCCATCCTTTTCCGTTACCTCGATGCGGGAGGGAACTTCATCGACACCGCCAACGTCTACAGCCAGGGTGTTTCGGAGAGCATTCTCGGACGGGCGCTCCGGGGAAAAAGAGACAATATTGTTCTGGCGACCAAGGTGTTCTTCCGGATGGGCGAGGGACCGTATGATGGCGGAGCCAGCCGAAAACACATATTGAAGGCCGTTTTTGACAGCCTCAAGCGCCTGCAAACGGACTACATCGACCTCTACCAGATTCACTGCTTCGATGCCTTCACCCCCCTTGAGGAAACTTTCGAAACGCTGGCCTACCTCGTTGAGCAGGGACACATTCGCTACGTCGGAGTTTCTAACTACACCGGGTGGCAGATTACGAAAGTCGTCAGCCTCTGCGAAAAGTACGATTTCCCCCGTCCCATCTCCGCCCAGATGCAATACAGCCTTGTGGAGCGAAATATCGAGTACGAGGTCATCCCTGCCTGCTACGACGGAGGACTGAGCATCATGGCCTGGGGGCCTCTGGGAGGCGGATTCCTCTCTGGAAAGTACACTCCCCATACCCCACCCAAAGAAGGGCGGATTGCCCAGGCGAAAAAGGACTGGGAAGAAGCCTGGGAACGCCGGGCAACGGAGAAGAACTTCCAGATTCTCGAGACGGTCGGGAAACTCGCGGAGAAATACGGGAAGACGATCCCCCAGGTTGCTCTCAACTGGTTGCTCACGAGAAAAGACGTTATCCCCATCCTCGGCGTTCGAACTCTTGAACAACTCGAAGATAACCTCGGGTGCGTAGGGTGGCGTCTTGCCGAAGAGGATGTTGCTCTGCTTGATGCCGTGAGCGCCCCACCGGAAATCTACCCTTACCGCTTCATCCGGTGGGCTCAGGGGCTGGTGTACCGGGAGGAGTTCCTTCGTCGGTGAAAGGCTCACCCAGGCGGTGCAGCCGGATGAGGTTCCGGTACCCCAGAAAAGGGGAGCTTGCCACAAACACCACAGGGTCACCGGGCCGGGCGAGCTCCCTTTTGAGGAGCATTTCCTCGGCTCTGCGAAGAAGGGTAATGCTCTCTGCTTCTTCAGGCACATCGAGAACCTCGGGCAACACCCCCCACACCAGGGCAAGCTGGCGAGCGGTCCCCTCTTCAGGGGTGAGGGCGAGGATGGGCATCCCTGGTCGAAAGGAAGACAGAACCAGGGCGGTGAAACCGGAATGGGTGAACACCACAAGAGCCCGGGCATTGACGTTACAGGCGGTCTGCAACGCTCCAAAAACAATGGCCTCGGGGAGCATCCCCCGGGGCCGGTAGAAAGAAGGGATGCGCGAGGCAAGATGAGTCTCCGTCGCTTCAATCACTGTGTGCATCATCTGCGTGGCAAGTACCGGATGCTTCCCGATTGCAGTCTCCGCCGAAAGCATAAGGGCGTCAGCACCGTCAAGGACGGCATTGGCGATGTCCGTTACCTCTGCCCTTGTGGGGCTTGAGGACTCTCGCATCGACTCAAGCATTTGCGTGGCGATGATGGCAATTTTCCCACGCTCTTTCGCAAGTTTCACGAGCATTTTCTGGTATACTGGGACCATCTCAATGGGAGCCTCAACCCCCAGATCCCCCCGGGCCACCATGAGACCATCGGCTTCTTGGGCAATTTCTTCTGCAGCGTGCAGGGCCTCTTTCCGTTCGATCTTGGCGATAAGCGGAGGAAGGCGAAGCCCCCTTGTCTTTCCCCAGGACCGGACTCTGGCGATATCTTCCCCATCCCGAACAAAAGAGAGGGCAACGTAGTCAACCCCAAGGTGCACCGCCATTTCCAGGTCCCTCTGGTCCTTTTCCGTGAACGTCCGGGCCGAGGTATTCGTGCGGGGAAAATGGACACCTTTTCGCGAACGGAGCACTCCACCCTCAAGCACCGTCGCGTGAAGGCGATCGGCGAATTTCTCCTGCACCTCGAGCTTTATCAGACCATCGTCAAGGAGGATATCGTCTCCCACCTCCAGGTCCTCAAGGAGGGGTTCGTAGCGGATGTACAGCTTTTGCGATGTCGTCACACCCTCTCCGGGGAGGACAACCACCGAGGAACCCTTCTCAAGCTCCACAGCCCCCTGCTCCACTTCCCCGATACGGATTTTGATGCCCTGGAGGTCAGCAAGGATAGCCACAGGCTTTCGGAGTTCCCGGGAAGCCCTCCGCACAAGTTCAACTGCACGATGGTAAAAAGCAGGGTCGCCATGGGAGAAGTTGATCCGCGCCACATCCATTCCGGCACGAACTATTTCAAGGAGAATCTCATATTCTACCGAGGAAGGACCAAGGGTGCAGATAATCTTTGTCCGCCGCATTTTGCCTCCTGGCCTTTTCCAAGATTATACCACGGGCACTTCTGGTACAATGAAAGAAGGGAGAGGAAAACCATGCAAAGGAGCGGACAGAACAGGTTCCCCGAGGTTGACGCCCTCCGGGGTTGCGCCATTGTCATGATGCTTCTGTACCACACCCTCTTTGATCTCGTGTTCTTTGGCAATCTCAAGATGAACCTCTTCTCGCCCTTCTGGCGAGGGTACGTACTCTTCGGCGCTTCGCTGTTCATCGGCCTTGCAGGACTCTCTCTGACCTTGAGCTTTTCCCGGGAGCGGAAACACCGCAACGTCGTTCCATTCTCGAAGTACCTGAAAAGAGGACTTCTCCTCTTCTTCTATGGCATGGCCATCACTCTCGTTACTTACCTTGCCATCCCCGAAGCGTACGTTCGCTTCGGCGTCCTCCATTGCATAGGGACGTCGATCATCCTCGCCTATCCCTTTATTCCTCGACCGTGGCTGAGCTTTCTCGGGGGCATAGGGAGTATTGTGGCCGGATACTTCCTCTCCTTAAGGATTTTCCCGTTCTCCTTTCTCCTTTTCCTTGGCTTCAAGCCTCCACGATTCTCCACCCTCGACTACTTCCCCCTTTTTCCCTGGTTCGGGGTGGTGCTTCTGGGAATCTTTGCAGGGAACTTCCTCTACCCCAGGGGGGAGAGGAGGTTCACCCCCCCAAACATCCCTGCCTTTCCCTTTCGGGGACTGGCCTTTCTGGGACGCCACTCCCTCACCATTTACCTCTTCCATCAGCCGGTGATCCTCGGCCTCCTCTTCCTCCTTGGCTTCATCCGGTTCCCCCTGTAATCCACCGCGGTATAATAGCGAAAAGGACAGAGGGGGTGTGGGTGTGGAAGGGACTTGTGCCATCGGCATCATCGGCATGGCCGTCATGGGGCAGAATCTCGCGCTGAACATTGCCCGCAAAGGGTTCCCTGTTGCGGTCTTCAACCGGACCGCAGCAAAAACACAGGAGTTCTTCGAAACCAGGGTGAAGGGAGAACCCATTCGTCCAGCATATGACCTCCAGGAATTCGTGTCCTCCCTCAAGCGGCCGCGCAAAATCCTCCTTATGGTGAAGGCGGGTGAGGCAGTTGACGAATTCCTCAAAGCCCTCTTTCCCCTTTTAGAAGAAGGGGATCTCGTGATCGATGGCGGGAACTCCTTCTTCCGGGATACCGACCGGAGAATCGTAGAGGCCGAAAGGCGGGGATTGCTCTACCTCGGCATGGGGATAAGTGGTGGGGAACATGGAGCACTCCGCGGTCCCTCGCTCATGCCGGGGGGACACAGAGAGGGTTATGCGCTCGTGCAGGATATCCTTGAAAAGGCAGCCGCCCAGGTGGAAGATGGACCCTGCTGCACCTACCTTGGACCGGGGTCATGCGGACATTTTGTGAAAATGGTCCACAACGGCATTGAGTACGCCTTTATGGGTGCCATTGCTGAAGTGTACGACCTCCTGCGAAAAATCTTTGGACTCCGCGCGCCAGAAATCGCCAGAATTTTTGCCCATTGGAATACGTTGCCGCATCTCAACTCATACCTTGTGGACATCACCGCAAGGGTTCTCGCCTATGAGGACCCGGAAACGAAGACACCTCTTGTGGACCTCATTCTCGATGCCGCCGAGCAGAAAGGAACGGGGAAGTGGACTTCCCAGGTGGCGCTTGACCTGGGAATTCCCACTCCCACCATTACCCAGTCGGTCGTCGCCCGCAGTCTCTCATCGTTTAAAAACGAGCGCACTCAAATTGCCTCCCGCTTCTCCATCCCCAAACAAACCCTCCCATGGTCTGAGGAAATCTCTCTCCTCATCTCCGATGCTCTTTACCTTGCGGAACTCGCAGCATTCTCCGAAGGCTTTCATCTCCTCCAAGAGGCAAGTCGTGTCTTCGCTTACCACCTGAACCTCCCAGAAATCGCCCGTATCTGGAAAGGTGGATGCATTCTGAAGGCGCTCCTCCTTGGACGTATCCAGAAAGCCCTTGCGCTCCATGATGCACCGCTACTTTTCGCCACCGGAGAGTTCCGTAGCGAGGTGCAGGAGAAATTCCCGGCCCTCCGGAAGGTCTGCATACTCTCTGCAGAGCACGGCATTCCGGCTCCGGTTCTCTCCGCGGCTTTAGCGTACCTTGATGCCTGGTGCTCGGAAAAGCTTCCGGCCAACCTCATCCAGGCTCAGCGGGATTACTTCGGTGCCCACACCTACCGGAGAACCGACCGGGAGGGAACGTTCCACACGGAGTGGGAGGTGACGGCAGGATGATGCTCTTTGCCCTGGGGAACGAGCAGACCACCTTCTCCCCGCAAAAGATGGGCGAGCACTTCCGCGAAGCCCTGGCACGGCACGACTGGCGGGGGAAAAGGATCCTCGCCATCATCCCCGACAACACCCGCACGGCTCCGGTTCGGCTTTTCTTTGAGGCCACCCTCGAGGAGTTAAAGCCCAAGGCAAAGAAACTCGATTTCCTCATCGCCCTGGGGACACACCCTCCCATGACCGATGAAGAGCTCAAAGCACACCTTGGCGTCACCTTCCAGGAAGCGGCAGAACAGGGGATCTCCGTGTACAACCACCACTTCCAGGATCCCCAGGAGTTGATCCAGATAGGGACAATCTCCCGCGAGGAGATGTACCACATCTCCCGGGGACTCATTGCCGAAGAGGTCCCGGTTACCATAAACCGGCGGATTCTCGAGTACGATGAGCTCCTCATCATGGGCCCGGTGTTCCCCCATGAAGTCGTGGGATTCTCAGGAGGGTACAAGTACTTCTTCCCGGGAATCTCAGGATCGGAACTCACGGACAAGTTCCACTGGCTCGCTGCCCTCATCACCAACCCCAAAATCATCGGTACCAAGGACACCCCGGTTCGGGAAGTCCTCAACCGGGCAGCTCAGTTCATCCCAAGACCAACTCTTGCCATGTGCCTGGTGATGCGGGAAAAGGACCCCTGTGGGATTTTCTTCGGTGACCCAAAAGAGGCCTGGTCTCAGGCCGCTGACCTCTCGGCCCGAGTGAACATCGTCTATGTCGAGCGGCCCTTCCACACAGTCCTTTCCATTGCCCCCACCATGTACAACGAGCTCTGGGTTGGAGGAAAATGCATGTACAAACTCGAGCCCGTGGTGGCCGATGGAGGGACAATCATCATCTACGCTCCCCACATCCGGGAAATCTCTAAAACCCACGGGAAGTACCTCCTTGAAATCGGCTACCATACTCGGGACTTCTTCCTCGCCCAGTGGGAGAAGTACCGGCACTACCCCTGGGGGGTGCTCGCCCACTCCACCCACGTGAAGGGCATCGGAAGATATGCCAATGGCAGGGAATACCCCCGGATAGAGGTGGTCCTCGCCACGGGTATCCCCGAAGAGGTATGCCGGAAAATCAACCTCGGGTATCTGGACTTCCGCACCATCGACATCGACGCCTACCGGGGTCGGGAAGAGGAAGGGATTCTCGTCGTCCCCCGAGCTGGAGAAATGCTCTACCTCCTGAAGGACGGTACGGTCCCGGACATCGACAAGCTGCCCCTTCCTTCAGAGTAATCCGGGAGGGGATTCCTCCACAGGACGAAGGGAGAGGATGCGGTCTACACGGAAGGTCCGTTCCTCTTTTCGCAGAAGACAGAAGGCCCGAAGACCGAGAAACTCCTTCTCCTGAAAACGCATCATCCCCACCTCAAGAGGCAGGACAATCCGGCAGGTTTTCTCGTCGTTGTCTCTGAGGTATACGATTTCCAGGAGTTTTCGTGCTTCTTTAGCCTCTTCAAGAAGGCGCACCCGCTCTTCAAGAGGAAAGCTTTTCGCAGAAGCGGCATACTGGTACTCGGTGAGGAAACGGACCACCCTCCAGTCCATGGTGATGTCCTTGCGAAGGAGTGGCCGTTTCAGGATGAGGCCTTCAAGCGTCCGGCAACGGGAAAGGGCCACATACGCCTGACCATGGGCAAAAGTCCCGCGGCCAAGGTCAACGACCACTCGGTCGAAGGTAAGGCCCTGGCTCTTGTGGATAGTCACCGCCCAGGCAAGCCGCAGAGGATACTGGGTAAAGGAGCCAATGCTCCGTGTCATGATCCGACCTTCTTCCCGGTCGTAGTAGAACTCGAACATGTCCCATACGTGGGGCGTGACCTCCACCTCGTTTCCGCTTTCAAGCCGGAGAATGACGGCGCCATCGGTGCACTCCTGGACCTGCCCTATGGTCCCGTTGACCCACCGCCCGTAGGGGTCATTGGTGAGCAGCATCACCTGGGCACCCCTTTTGAGGCGTAGTACCGGATCCGTGGGGAGATCCGCGGAAGAAAACGCCCCCAGGATCTGTCCCTTGTACACCCACTCTTTCCCTGGAAGTCCCGCCAGTCTCCCCTCATTCGCCCTTTGGGCAAGGTCATTCGTGGTGGTGAGGTGAATCACAAACTCCCCCTCCCCAGGAACGAAATCGGGGAAGACACGGGCATTCAGAAGGGCTAGGTCCTCATCGGTGGCGGTGTTATTCCGGATGCGGTTTAAGAGTTCAACGAACTTCGGGTCACTCTGGCGATAGACTTTATTAAGGACAAGAACCACAGGGTGGATTTCCCGGAAGGCAAAGGCACTGAAAAAATAGGGACTCTCGTAGTACTCGGTAAACAGTAACCGTTCAGCTCGCTTCACCACCGGCGGAAGCTGGTAGAGGTCTCCAACAAAGACCATCTGCACACCTCCGAAAGGTTCTGAGGGAGAAGGTCCGTAAACACGGAGAAAGGCGTCAACACAGTCCAGAAGGTCTGCCCGTACCATGGAGATTTCGTCAATGATAATGGTATCGAGCCTCCTGTAAAGGCTCGGGTCTTCGGGTTTGACGCGCGGAGCAGTCTCCGGTGTCACATCGGGCCGGAAGCGGAAGAAAGAATGGATGGTCTGCCCCTGGACGTTCAAAGCGGCGACGCCTGTGGGAGCAAGAACGGCGATGTTCTTCTTCGTATGCTCTCGAAAATACCGAAGAAGCGTGGATTTCCCTGTCCCTGCCCGCCCGGTGATGAAGACAGACTGGCCTGCCTGCTCAAGGAGCTCCAGAGCCTGGACGAACTCTCTGTTGAGCTCAACTGGTGTTGCGGATGACATGGCAGAAAGGATTATACCATGGGAAACCCGTCGGGTGCTCTGCTCGTAATACGAAGAGGGGTATGGTACACTGGGAGCTGAACCTGGAGAAAGGAGGCCTGATGGTGAAAAAGTTGCTACCGCTTGCGGTGTTGTGGCTCATGTGCTTCCCCTCTCTGGCATCAGGATACGACGTCCTCCTGTGGGGAAACCAGGAAGAACCCGCTCCACCGCAGGAGGAGTTCCTCCTTCTGGGAGACCTGGGAGGCCATGGGTTTTCCCCAGAAGCTTGGGTGAACCTCCTCCCTCCCCCGGAAAAGGTGGTCATCCTTCCCTCAAAAGAAGACCTCAACCGGTCTTCAAAAACCCTCAACGAACTCTCCCGGAAAGGATACCCTGTCGTGGTTTCTGACGCTTTGGAGAACTTTGCGTATTCCTTTTCGTTCACCGAGAATTACCACACCGTGGTGTTCTTCAACTTCCTTCAGGACGTCCCCACCGCTTCCTTCGACCGTTTCCTCCAGGAACTCCAGGAGAAAAACCCTGACCTTGTCGTCATCTCTGGAACCAAAGGAAACCGGGCATTTCTTGAGGAACAGTTCGCCCCTTTCAGAGACCGGATACGTTTCCTCGAACGTGATGGGCTTCCCAGAAACTTCAGGGAGCGAATAACCATCGAGGAAAAACCGGTAGTGCTCTTCTTCTACTCCTCCCGATGCCCCGTGTGCCGGGAGCTCAAGGAGCGCGTGACCCCCCCGGTTTTCGAAAAATACGCCGACAAAATCAAGGTGGTGTACCTTGACTACACGCTCTCGAAAAACTACGAGAAACTCGTACTCCTTGAGGAGCACTGGAAGGTGGAAGAAAAAACCTCTGTGGAGATTTTCTCCGACGCTGGATACGTGGCAACGGAAGACCCGGAGCGCATCAACGCCCTCCTTGAAGAGCTCATCGAAAAGACCCTGAAAAGCCCAAAGACTTCACCCTCTCCTCGGCCCTCTCCGAGGGCCGAGGAGCTCATCTTTTCGCGCTTCCGGGGGTTCACCCCCTGGGTCGTGGCTGGAGCCGGATTCCTTGATGGATTAAACCCCTGTGCTTTTGCGACCATCGTCTTCATGGTGAACCTCCTTTTCGTCCTCGGCCACTCCCGCCAGCGGGTGGTCGAAATCGGCGTCACCTATACTCTGGCCGTGTTCGTCACCTACCTCCTCCTCGGCCTTGGTATCTTCCAGGTATGGCAGACCCTGGCTGTCTACCGTATCGTCTCTCGAATTGTGTACGGCGCAATGGCCGTGGTGCTCCTTGTCTTTGCGGTTCTCAGCGTCCGGGACGCCATCACCTATAAAAAAGAGCGAAAAGAAACCGGAATGACCCTGGGCCTTCCCAAGGGCCTGCGAGTGAAAATCAACCAGTACCTCAAAGAGAGCTTCTCCAAACGGAGGCTTTTTGCCGCCGCCATCGTGAGCGGTTTTGCCGTGTCAATCCTCGAAGCCGGTTGCACCGGCCAGGTATACCTCCCAACCATCATGTACATCGCCAGGGAAATGGCGAACTACCGCCTAAAGGCCATCGGATACCTCGTCTTCTACAATGCCTTCTTCATCATCCCCCTGGTGGCCGTGTTCCTCAGCGTCTTCTTCGGTAGCCAGTCGAAAGCCTTGGTGGAGTTTGGGAGAAAGAACATCCTCTTCTCGAAGATCGCCCTGGCCTGCCTCTTTGTGGTTTTGAGCATCCTCCTTCTTGAGAGTGCCCTGACGTGATACAATGTCCTCAAAGGAGGGGATGCCGGTGCGGAAGAGATTCTGGGCCTTTGTGGCGGCCACGGCGCTGGCAGCAGTACTCGGGGTCTCCTGCGTTTCTCTGAAAGGCGTGACCAAGCTCACCTATCGCGTGGAGGTACGGCAAGGGCAGAGCGTGCAACAGGGGACGCTCGCTATAGCTTTCACCCCTTCGGGAGGAGACTGGAGCATCAGCGTCCACTACAAGCTCGACGGTGAAGAGTTCTCTACTACCCTCACCACCCAGGGGGAAACTCGGGAAGAGGTCCTGTTCTCCACCCTCCTCATGCACCCCTCTCTGGGCGCTCTCCTTGGGCCGATTATGGCTGCCCAGGGTGTGTACCTCTCCCTTGCCGGCGTGACCCAGGGGCAACCTGAGGTGGGATTCCTCTGGCGCTCAAGAGACGCCGAAGGTCGAGAGATGGAAATTTCGATTCCCTCATCCGAACAGCGCTTCGGCCGAGAGGCCATCTGGATTGTGGTGAAAGTTGCAGAAGAAGTAACCACACGATTGCTTATGGAAAAGCAAAGCCTGATCCCCCTGGTGGTTGACTTTGCCGAAGACCAGCAGAAGTTCTACTGTGAAGCCCAGGAAGTCCAGTGGCAGGAAAACAACGCGGAGGAGAAGGACGACTATGAGACCGGCCTACCACTCTGGACTAAGGCAACTTGTCAAGCGCTATGAGCGCAATCCTATCCTCTCTCCTGAAAAATGGCCCTACCGGGTGAATGCTGTTCTCAACCCGGGAGCTGTGCAATTCCAGGGGAGGACGCTTCTCCTTGTCCGGGTGGAGGACTGCCGGGGATTTTCTCACCTTACGGTGGCCGCAAGTGAAGACGGCAAAGAGCAATGGGAGATCAATCCCTTTCCCTCCCTTGCGGCCGAAGAACAGTTTGCCGAAGAACAGTGGGGCCTGGAAGATCCCCGGATCGTGTGGCTTGAAGAGGAGAAGTGTTATGCCATAACCTATGTATCCTTCAGCAAGGGTGGACCCCTTGTTTCCCTGGCGCTGACAGAGAATTTCAAAGAGTTTGTGAAATACGGTCCGCTTTTGCCTCCCGAGGACAAGGACGCCGCCCTTTTCCCGCGCCGCTTCAGAGCAGATGGCGGGAAGCGATATGCCCTGATTCACCGCCCCATCATCCGGGGAGAAGCCCACATCTGGATTTCCTTTTCGCCAGACCTCCGGCACTGGGGAGACCACCAGATTCTCCTTCCAGTCCGTCCCGGGTGGTGGGACCAGCACCGGGTGGGCCTTGGCACTCCGCCAGTAGCCACACCCTACGGCTGGCTCATCTTCTACCACGGGGTACGCCATACTGCCTCAGGGAGCCTGTACCGGGTTGGGGCCGCCCTCCTTGACCTCGAGGACCCCCGAAGGGTCCTCTGCCGAACCGAAGAGTGGATTATGAGCCCTCAGGAACCGTATGAGCTTCTGGGAGACGTTCCCGGAGTGGTTTTCCCCACGGGCATCATCGTTGACGAAGAGAAGAACGAAATTCGCCTGTACTACGGTGCCGCTGACCGCTGCGTTGGCCTGGCTTTTCTTCGTTACCGGGAGTTCCTGGAACACCTGGTGGAGGAGAAAACCGTTTGATCTGCATGCTTTGCACTTTTTCCGGGGATGAGGTCTGCCTTATCCCCAGAACTACCGTTGCAGGCTCCTGAGTTTCTCCTCTCGCTCTTTGAGGAATTCTTCTATCTTTGCCACCTCCTCTTCAGGAAGGTCCCAGTCTCCAGCAGGGACGATTTCCTCAATTTGCGATGGCCGGCGAATCCCCACAATAGCCGAGGTGACTTCCTTCCGGCGCAGGACCCAGGCCACGGCAACCTGGGCAGGGGTTTTCCCGTACTTTGCCCCGATGTTTCGGAGTTTCTCAGCAAGCTCAATGTTGAGGGTGAGCTCTGGTTCCTGGAACATGGGATCGTTGCGGCGGTGGTCATCGGGAGGAAGGCTGGCCACCCACTCTTTCGTCACCTTCCCGGTGAGCAACCCCTTCTGCATGGGACTGTACACGACGACCCCGATGTTCTTCTCTGCACAGTACGGCAGAATGTCTTTCTCGACATCCCGCCGGAGCATGCTGTAGGGAGGCTGCAGGGAGGCAATGGGGTGAATGGGGGCAATCCGTTCCATCTGGGCCACGCTGAAGTTGGACACTCCGATGTAGCGGACCTTGCCCTCTTTTACCAGACGGCTCATCTCCTCCCAGGCTTCCTCGATGTCCTCATCGGGCACAGGCCAGTGAATCTGGTAGAGGTCAATAACGTCCACCCCCAGACGGCGAAGGCTTGCCTCAACCTCCCGGCGAATGCTCTCACGCTTCAGGCAATTGGCAATGTTCCCCTTTTCGTCCCAGACAAGCCCGCACTTTGTGGCAATGATGGGGCGCTTTGCTAGTCCCCGGATTGCCCGTCCCACAACCCCCTCCGAGTGCCCAAGACCGTACACCGCCGCAGTGTCAATCCAGTTCACCCCAAGGTCCACAGCCCTGTGAATCGCCTCGATGGACTCCTGATCATCCTGAGGACCCCAGCTGTACCGCCATCCTCCACCACCGAGAGCCCAGGAACCAAAGCCGATCACGGAAAGCTCAAGGTCTGTCCAGCCGAGTTTCCTGTACCGCAATGCCCTCACCCCCTTGAAGGGAAGCTGAAAGTATTATACTGTAGTCCCGGGATGGGCAACACCATGAAACGCCAAAGGATGTCCCTGAAGATGCGCCTCTCTGTTCTGAAGCGGCGGATGGTCTCGTACCTCGCCAATCTCCTCTGGAGGGCGCTGCTCCCCTTCCTCCCCTGGTTCTTCAACGAGGCCCATTTCGAAGGGCTGTACCGCAGAAAACGTGACCCCTGGAACTACACAGAAAGTGCCTACGAGCAGGAAAAGTACCAAAAGACCCTCGAGGCCATCCCCCAGGATGTTCACACCATCCTCGAAATCGGCACAAGCGAAGGGGTCTTCACCGAACTCCTCCTGCAAAGAGGGAAAAAGGTCTTCGGCATTGACATCTCCCGAACCGCCCTTGAGCGAGCCAGGGCAAGGCTTGAGGCATACGGTGACCAGGTAAGGCTTGAGAAGCTCGACATCGTCCGGGACGAGCCAGAGGGTACCTTCGACCTTATTCTTGCCTCAGAGGTGCTCTATTACCTCGGAGGCAGGAACGTCCTCCTTCCTCTTGAGGAGAAATTCTTCCGCCATCTCCGCGATGGAGGGTACCTCCTTCTTGTCCATTTCTACCCTTCGGGGAAACTCATCCACGACCTCTTCCTTGAGCGGGGCAGGTTTACCCGCCTCTTCGAGGAGGTGGTGTTCCACCCCGAGCGCGACTACATCATTACGCTCCTTAAAAAAATTACAAAAACTGGCACTCCTTGACTTCCTTCTTAAGGCGTGCTACGTTCTTGAGAGCTTCTTGCAAGTTTGCAGGTACCGACCAGGGAGGTTGACGAAGTGGTCTATCCGTCGTTTGTTGCACCTGAAGAATGGTTCGACCACTCTTTTGAACCGCTCAAAATCCTTGCTTTCCTCCTCTACTGTTTCTGGGTTTACCAGACCTGCATCGCTCTTCGGGGATTCCAGCCCCCCCGTCCCCTCCCGAAGGCCAAGAAGTTCCGGAAATTCGCCGTTCTCATTCCCGCCCATAACGAGGAAAAAGTCCTGGGACCACTCCTTGAGAGCCTGAGAGCACAAGAGTACCCAAAAGAACTCTTTGACATCTACGTCGCCTGCGATGCCTGCACCGACAAAACGAAAGACATTGCTCTGAGCCAGGGAGCCTTCGTTCTTGAGCGGAATGACCCACAGCGTCCTGGAAAGACGTACAACGTTGGCTGGGCCCTCACCCAGATCCCCCTTGCCTCTTACGACGCCATAGCCCTCTTCGATGCTGATAACCTTGTGCATCCCGAGTTCCTGGCCAGGATGAATGACTACCTCGAAGCCCACGAAGATGCAGAGGTCGTTCAGGGGTATCTGGAGACCAAAAACCCAGACCATTCCTGGCTTACCAGGATGTACGCCCTGGCGTACTGGTATGCCAACCAGTTCTGGCAGCTTGCCCGGGCAAACTGGGGATTGTCGGCCACCCTGGGAGGTACAGGATTGGTCATACGGACGTCCTGTATTACCCGTTTGGGATGGAACCTGAAAAGCCTCACTGAGGACCTTGAATTCAGCGTTCAAGTCGTACTCGAGGGGGGAAAAGTTCACTGGAACGAGTGGGCCATCACCTATGATGAGAAGCCGCTCCGCTATGCTTCAAGCCACCGCCAGCGAACCCGCTGGATGCAGGGACACTGCTTTGTCCTCTGGCGGTACGGATGGAAGCTTTTGAGGAAATTCCTCACAAGCGGACACCTGCAGTACCTCGACTACTTCCTGTACCTCCTCACCCCCCTGAGCATCGTCCTCACTACGGTCCTTGTGGCCCTTGAGACCGTTGAGCGGGGAACCCACGGGAATGTCCCCTTCATCCTACATCTTTATCTCTGGATTCCGGTAGCCTTCATCCAGAGCGCCTACCAGGTGGTGCTCGGGCCCTCTCTGAAGGAAGGTCGTTTCACCCTCCGGTACCTCCCGTACTTTGCCCTGTACACGGTCTACGGTCTGAGCTGGATACCCATTGTCTTCCTGGGGCTTTTCCTTTCCTGGAACCAGAAACGGTGGGTGAAAACGGAGCACAGCTGCAGCATCTCCATCGGGGAACTCCTCGAAGAATCCTCCACGTCACGGTGAAGGTGATTCGACGGGCCGCCGAAGCGGCCCACGTGACGTTATCCCTTCACCGCACCCATGGTGAGACCACGGACGATGTAGCGCTGGACGGTGAGGGCAAGGAGCGTCGGAGGGAGGATGGCCAGAAGGAGTCTCGTTGAAACGTACCAGAACTGTACTCCCTGGGTGTGCTCCGTTCCGGCAATGATGATGGTCATGGGCGTGGCCTTCTTGTAGGTCAGAACAAGGGCGAAGAGGAACTCGTTCCAGGCAAAGGAGAAGCAGATGATGACAGTGGCCACAAGCGCCGGCGCAGCGAGCGGCAGAGCAATCCTCAGGAAAGCCTCCCAGCGGGAACACCCGTCCACGAGTGCCGCTTCTTCAAGCTCAACCGGGAGCTCCCGGAACATGTCCTTCATAATGAGGACTGCAAAAGGCATGGCGAAGGTGGTGTTGACGAGGATAAGGGCAACCCGTGTGTCGAGGAGACCCAGAGACTTCATGAGGAGGAAGAAGGGAATAACCGTTGCGGCAGGAGGAAGGAAACGCTGTGAGAGGAACCAGAAGGCCATGCTCTGGTTGCGCCACTTCACGTACCTGTACCGGGCAAGGCCATACCCTGCAAGAGTCCCCAACGCCACGGCAAGGAGAGAAGCGAAAACGGCGATGATGATGCTGTTGGTGATGCCCCTCAGGATTTCCGGACCCCGCTGGGTAAACTCGGTCTGCCAGTTGCTGAGGGTGGGCGTGAACTGGAGCCAGGGGATGCTGCTTAAACGGAAGACGTCAGCCGGCTTCTTGAAAGAGGTGATAACCGTCCAGTAGAAAGGGAAAAGCACCCACAGGATAGCAATGACCACAACCACCCAGGTCAGGATTTCCGTGACGACAGATCCTTTCCGTCTTCTGCGCATCGTTGCTCTCCCCTACTCGTAGAGTTCCCGGTATCTCCGGAAGAACAGAAGCCCAATGACCATGGTGATGGCGAGGAGGAAATAGGCCATGGCACTGGCGTACCCCAGGTCGAAGTTTCGCAACCCTTGCGTGTAGATGTAGAAGGTGAGGGTTCGGGTGGCCGTTCCCGGTCCACCGCTTGTGAGGCTGAAGGGAATGTCGAAGGCCTTGAAGGCGTCAACCATACGGAGCATGATGACCGTGCCAAGGACCGGAGAAAGCAAGGGCAAAGTGATGTGCCGGAAGATGGCCCAGCCTGAAGAGGTATCGATCACTGCGGCCTCGTAAATTTCGTCGGAAATCGACTGGAGCCCCGCGAGGAGGATAATAAAGGCAAAAGGAGTCCACTGCCAGATATCCACAAGACATATCGCCAGGGTCGCCCAGAGCGGATGGGAAAGCCAGGGGACTTTCCCCATGCCGAGGTACTTCAAAAGGACGTTGATAGGCCCGTTCTCCTCATAAAACATCATGACGCCAAGGTATCCCAGGGCAACCGGAGCGGTGAAAAGCGGCATGGTGAGGATGGAACGGAAGACCCGGAGCCCCTTCATCTTCCGATTGAACACAACGGCAAGACCAAGTCCTATCGCCGTTGTGGCACAGACGCTGATGAGCACAAGAATCAGCGTGAAGCGGAGTGTCCCCCAGAAGCGGTAGTCCCCAAACATCCGGAGGTAGTTACTCGCCCCGGCGAATCCCGCAAGCTTTCCATAGAGCACCTTGGAGAGACTCACCCGGAAGGAGTACACCAGAGGGAAAATCGTAAAGGTGAGCACCCAGAAAATTGCAGGGATGACAAAAGCATTTCCCTTCTCCCGCAATCGCCGTCGCATCTTCCACTCTCCCTTCCCAGAACACAAAAGAAGGGGAAGGGACTTTCCGTCCCTTCCCCTTCTTTTGTTCTACTCATCACTCGGGCTTGTATCCAATGGCTTCCTGGTAGATCTTCTTCAGCGTGTCCTTGCCATAGCGTTCGACGATGGCCTTCCACTCCTCGGCAATGCGGTTCAGGGCCTCCTCAGGGGAGACCTGGCCGGTCACAGCCTCGGAGAGGTGGATGTCGTAGACCTCCCACATCTCCGGAGTCCCAGGAATACGGAGGTAGGTCTGCCGCAGCGGGTACTTGGTCCACATTTCCTCATAGGCGGTGACGAACTGGCGGGCATCCTCGGCATCGTAGCCGGTCGCCACGTATTCCTCGATCGTTGCTTTTCCACTCGGCTGCAGGAAGTCGTAGCTCGTTCCAGGGTCAACACCGGTCCAGCCCCAAACGACGTTCCAGTGGTTGATCTGCGGTGTGGCCTGCCAGGAGAGGAAGTAGGCGGCGAGTTCCTTGTTCTTGCAGTACTTCGAAATCACGCCGTGCCAGGAGGCACCCACGGTGTTGGCCACGAAGTTCTTCTTGTTCACCCACTGCTTGGTCTCAAGGTCATAGTACTTGTCGCTTCCGGGAATAGGTGCCACACCGAGTTTGCCCTTGATGCTGGAACGGTCGGGGAGCTGTGCCAGCGAGCCCACGTCGCCCCAGGACCAGCACATGACGGCCTTACCCCGCAGGAACGCATCCCACGCCTCACCAAGGCTCCAGCCGAACATCGCGGAAGGTCCGGTCTTGGAGAGCTTGATGAGCATGTTCAGCGCCTCAACGAATCCAGGGGTATTCACAAGGGGCTCCATGGTTTCAGGGTCAAACCAGTACACGTTGTGGTACCGGGTCACCTTGGCAGGATTATCTCCCGGAGCCGGGGAAACAACGTACGGTGCAGAAAGCGCCATGAAGTGGAAGAAGCCCTGCCCACCGACCTTGAGGTGCATGCTGATGCCGTAGTCCGGCTCACCATCACCGTTCCAGTCCTTGCCGTTGAAGAAGTCGCAGATTTCGTAGACCTCTTCCCAGGTCCATGGTGGGGTGGGCATATCCTTGCCCTTCTCCTTCTTGAACTCTTCCTGCCACTTCGGATCGCTCAGGATGTCCCGGCGGTAGTAGATAACCTGGCCATCGTGGTCGTTATTGAATCCGACGAGTTTGTCGCCCCACATGTAGAGTTCCCGAACCGGGAGGGCGATGGACTCAGGTTCCCATTTGGGCATGCGGGGATCGTTGAAGAATTCCTGGGCGGGGACAATCCAGTCGTTCATGATGTAGTCGCCATAGAACCAGCTCGGACCGACGATGATGTCGTAGGTGCCGGTACCGGTCATGAGGTCGGTGAAAATCTTCTCCCGGAGTTCTCCGAAGGGGATTTCAACGATGTCGTAGGTAGCACCGGTGAGCTTCTCAAAGTAGGGACGCCAGAAGTACAAAGGACCAGAAATAGCGCCACGGGGACCTGCAGAGTACACGGCGATGGTGAGTTTCTGCCCTTTCCAGGCTGGATCGGGGTTTCCTTTGTCTGCGGCTTCAAAGGCTGCGTTAGCAGTCTGAATTTCAAGTTCCGATGCACCTTCCTGAGCAAGCGCTCCGAACACAAATCCCAGAACGAAAACCACCGAAACGAGCAACACCAGTGACTTACGCCATTCCATCGAGCACATCCCCCCTGAAAAGAAATTTCACAGAAAATCCAAGAAGGAACAAAACTCCCAAACTCCCTCGAGCGAATCCTCTCCTTTTCCCCTTCTCACCTCCCTGAGAATAGGACTTTGACCGCCTTAGATTATAAGGCTTTCTCTTTCCCCAGTCAATGGCCTGTATAGGTCCACGATAGCGTCAACTTATTGTAGGGATATTTTTGAAAACCCTCTCCATGGTTTCATTTCCTGATCTACCTTCCTTTCCCTCACTCA
>JAPWUU010000169.1 GCA_028275365.1 Candidatus Caldatribacterium sp. | reverse complement strand
TCGTGGGTGTTTAGGGTGGCGTAACTCTCCCTGGGGTACTCCCGGGGGTGGCGTGGTGACGAACCTTCCCGCTCAAAGTAGAACACCCGGGTTGAGAGGATGGAGGACCTTCTCAGGGCACTGCGCAAAAAACGCGGGACAGTTCCCAGGTCTTCACCGATGAGCACAACCTCGTTCTTCACGCTTTCCAGGGTAAGGATGGCGAGAAGCTCTCGGAAGGGATACTGAACGTATGTTCCCTCAGAAGGTTTGCCATCTTCGGGAATCCAGAAAAGCCTCTTAAGCCCCATGATGTGGTCAAGGCGCACAAAACGGGCAAAGCGCATATTGTCCCGGAGAAGAGCAATGAAATCGGCATAATGGTTTTCTCGAATCTTCCAGGGAGAGAAGGGGTGGAATCCCCAGTTCTGTCCCTCGGGAGAAAAGTCGTCAGGAGGTGCTCCTACGGTGAAATGGAAGACCAGTCTTTCCTGGCAGAGCCAGCTCTCAATCCCTGATGGTGCACAACCCACCGGGATGTCGAAACAGAGGATACGGTGTTTTTCTGTGATGCGCTCCAGGAAGCGGTCCATGAGCCATTCAAGGAAAGCAAAATAGAGGACGTCCTGCTCGTGAGCCTGGAAAAATTCCCTTAGAGCTTTCTTGTTCCTTTCCCGAAAGGGAGCGGACCACTTCCGCCAGTCCAGCCCTGCTTCAGAGGCAATAGCCTGGTACAGCGATGCCCAGATCACCCGGTCTTTTTCGCGATCCAAGAAACTCTGGAATTCTCCCCAGAGGGCGGCAAAGGTTTCCGTTCGCTTCTCAAAGAAGTGCCGGAAAACCTTCCGGAGGAAGCGGTCTTTTTCCCGCCAGACCAGTTCGTAGTCGATGAGGTTTCCCGAGGGGTTGGGATCCGGAGGAAGGGGAAGGGAGAACCCCGGAAAGAGCGAGAGGACCTCATCAAGGGGGAGGTAAATGGGGTCAAAGAGTCGCCGCGAGGAGGCAGAATAGGGACTGATTCCCTGGGGACCATCCTTGGGCACAAGGTGGAGAGGAAGAAGACCCAGGAAGCGTCCTCCAGAATGTACCACAAGATCCTGAAGGTCCCGTAAATCCCTGAGATCCCCAATGCCCTGGTTCCTCCCTGTGGCCAGGGCAAAGAGTGCTCCGTGAATGCCCCAGACTCTCTCAGGAGGAAGGTAGGCCTTTACGGGAGAGAAGATGAGCAGCGACGAGAATTCTCCGTTCGAAGAAGCGATGGTGAGGTTGTAGTACCCCCATGGGCATTCCGGGGGGAGGAGTACAGAGAGGACAGGGGAGGTAACGCGTGAGCGGAACACCACTTCTCCCTGCTCGTTGCTGATGCGTGCCTCCCCACCGACAGATGGAAGAGGTACCCGAAGTTTTTCTGTTCTCTTCCTCAGAACGCGAACCGCAAAATCAAGAGCGCTCTTTTTTGCTCTCGCTAAAGCAGCAGCCTCGCGCAGTCCTTCTGGAGAGAAGTCCTCAACCCCTATTGCCCGTAGAAGCGCCACAAGGGTTTTTTGGGGGACTTGAATCCTCTCCCCCCGAATGTTCCGGTACTCTGTGGCGATTCCGTATATTGAGGCAAGGGTTTTGAGGTGCTCTTCTTGCATCATGGTCCTTTCCTGGTGATTTTTTGGAGATTATTATATATGGGAGCAGGGAGAAAGGAAAGGAGAAGTGGAAATGAGCATTCGAGAGCGGCTTGCTGAGCTTGGGTACATCTTGCCCCCTCCACCAAGGCCCGTGGGGGCGTATGCTCCTGGCCTTCTTGTGGGGGAATTCGTATGGACCTCAGGACAGCTCCCTTTCTGGCAGGGAGAACTCCGTTACCGGGGAAGGCTTGGGGAGGAACTCACAGTTGCGGAGGGGTATGAGGCGGCGAAGCTCTGTGTCCTCAACTGCCTGAGCGTGGTGGAGGATATCGTGGGAACCTTGGAGGAAATAGAGCAGGTTGTAAAGCTCACCGGATTCGTGGCTTCGGGTGAGGGGTTCACCGAGCAGCCCAGGGTCCTCAACGGTGCTTCAGACCTCCTCCTGGCGCTCTTTGGCGAGAGGGGGAAGCACGCCCGTTCTGCCGTGGGAGTGCAGGGACTTCCGCTTGGGGCACCGGTTGAGGTGGAGCTCGTCGTTAAAGTTCGGAGCGTTCGCTGATGGGCCGAATTCTTTATTCCAAAAAACCCTTGACACTGCCTTGTCCTTTGGGTATATTTATGCTCGCGCAAAGGGCGTTCTTGCCGGTGTAGCTCAGCTGGTAGAGCAGCTGACTTGTAATCAGCAGGTCGTCCGTTCGAGTCGGATCACCGGCTCCAGTGTGTGGGGAGGTGCCTGAGTGGCCAAAAGGAGCGGACTGTAGATCCGTCGGCTGAATAGCCTACGTAGGTTCGAATCCTACCCTCCCCACCAGAATAGAAGCCTGCGTAGCTCAGTGGTAGAGCGCACCCTTGGTAAGGGTGAGGTCACCGGTTCGATCCCGGTCGTAGGCTCCACTTTTCTTTTTTA
>JAPWUU010000168.1 GCA_028275365.1 Candidatus Caldatribacterium sp. | reverse complement strand
AAAACCATGCGCACCCCAAGAAAAGCAATGATAAGGAGGAAAACCAGGATGAGCACGGCGGTCAGAAGTTCAACGACGTCTCGTACTCCCTGGGGCAGGCGGTCCACAAGTGAGCTCATCCCGATGTGGCGGCTCCGGCGCAGGGCCCGGTCAGCACCAATGTAGATGAGCCATACAAAAAGCCCAGAGGCCAGGGCATTCGTCCAGTTGATGGGGTATCCCACATAGCGGAGCACCGCGGAAACGAACACCAACCCGACAATGACAAGCAGCAAACCCTGGCAGAAGGCAACCTCAATCCGGTCGAGGATCTCCAAAGCCCGCTGCACCTTTCATCCCTCCGGAGGGGGCGGCAAAAGCCGCCCCAGTTTTCACTCTTTTCCCAGGAATTCCCGGATCTTTTTGCGGAGCTCCTGGTACCCGAGCTTCTCGTAAACCGCTTCGGCTCGTTTCTTGAAGGGTTCGAGGTCGACGTCGTTGATCACAGCCCCCTCAGCAACCATCTTTGCCTCAAGGTCGTCAAGCGTCTCAAGGAGAAGTGAGGTGGCGTAGTCTCCCGCTTTTTCAGCCTCCTCAAAGAGGATTTTCTGGTATTCCTCAGGAAGCTGGCTGAACCATTTATCCCCCACGACCGGAGCATTCCAGAGCTGGATGTGACCGGTGCGGGTAATGTACTTCGCTACTTCATAAAGCTTGGAACCGTAAGTGGCCGGGTGCTGAGCCTCCGCACCGTCGATGACCCCCTGCTGCAGTGCTGGATACACTTCAGTCCAGGGGAGCGCCACAGGTGTTGCTCCCAGCGCCCTTATGGTTTCCTGCCACACAGGAGCACCGGGGGTACGAATCTTCAGGCCTTCAAGGTCCTCGGGTTTCTGGATGGGCTTTTTCGTCAGAAAATGGCGGGCCCCGGCGTACCAGTTGAAGGCCAGAACCACAAGACCCTGTTCCTTGCGGAGTTTCTCAAACCATTCCTTCGGAAGGTCGGACTTCAAGAGCTTCTGCATCTCCTCGACGCTGTCCACAAGGTAAGGACAAAGGAGAATACCGATTTCCGGAACCCACACACCCAGTCGTCCTGCATCGGTGTTGACACAAACTCCTGCCCCGAGCACCGCCTGCTCAAGCATTTCCTCGTCTCGCCCTAAAACGCCTCCAGGATAGAGCTCTACTTGAATTTTGCCGTTGGTGCGAGCCTCAACCCCTTCTTTGAACTTCTCATAACCCTTGTAGATGGTGTCATCCTGGGTAATGACCATGGAAACCTTGAGCTCATAGGTCTTCTCCGCAGCGACCACAGAACCGACCAGGCTGAAAAGGAGGAACACCCCCACGAAGGCCCCAAAGACTAAACGACGTCGCATACCTCCACCTCCTCAGGATGACTTCAAAGGAATTCTCCTCGCAAGCTCAAAAGGCGTATCCCTTTCTCACCCCCTCTGCCGGAAGTACTCAGGGTATTCCTCACGCAAGCGTTCAAAATCCGGGTCATTCTGCGGCAGGTGCTCGTCAAGGATTGCTTCAACCCGCCCGGGATCACGGTCGAAGATTATTCCGGCGATTTTTCGGTGCTGCTCCACGACTTCACCAACTCGAATCCCTGAAGAGAGCTTGAGCACCCGGATTCGTCGAAAGTCCACGTTGATCTGGCAAATGAGGTCCCAGATACGCTCTTTTTTACACCCCCGGTAAATGAGGCGATGGAATTCCTCATCCAACTCGAAAAGGCGGAGGAAGTTCTTCTCCTCAAGACATACCTCCTGGAGGGCGAGGTTTGAGCGAAGCTCAAAGGCGAGCTCTGAAGGGAATGCCTCACAGGCCAGGCGAAGAACGGCCTTTTCCAGGGTCCGGCGCATGAAGCGGGCTTCGTCCACCCGCTCAAGGTCGATGAGGGAAACCACCGTTCCCCGCTGGGGAAAGGTCTCAAGAAGGCCCTCCTGAGCAAGCCGGATGAAAGCTTCTCGAACTGGAGTTCGGCTCACAGAGAACTTCTCGGCGATTTCCTGCTCTGTAATGCTCTGTCCGGGCTTTAAGTGGAGCAGGATGATGTTCTTTTTGAGCGCCTCATACACGTATTCACGGGCAGAAGAACCCCCGCGGGGTACAGAAAGGAGTTCCACAACTCTCCCCCCTCTTTATTGTATACTACCACACATACATACTCATGTCAACCGTCACACGCCGGCGTACGCCAGGAACCCTCCATCCACGGGAATAACAGCACCGGTAACAAAACCGGAAGCCTCGTCGTCGCAGAGCCACAGGAGCGTTCCCAGGAGCTCTTCCGGTTTCCCGAGTCTCCCCATGGGGGTGTGGGCGAGAATCTTCTGCGCCCGGGGAGTCAGCGACCCGTCTTCGGCCACAAGGAGACGGTAATTCTGCTGGGTGAGGAAAAAGCCCGGAGCGATGGCGTTGACCCGAACCCCTGTTTTCCCCAAGTATACGGCAAGCCACTGGGTGAAGTTTGCCACTGCGGCCTTCGCTGCAGCATAGGCCGGAACCCTGGTGATGGCCCGAAAAGAGGCCA
>JAPWUU010000167.1 GCA_028275365.1 Candidatus Caldatribacterium sp. | reverse complement strand
TGGGGAGTCGCTGCAAGCGGAGCGAATGAGCCTATGGGATCGCTTGGAAGCAAAAATCGACCTCGCGGTGGCACCTTTTGCCGGTTATTCCGAACTGTGAAGCGACAAGAAAGCCCCAAGAAGATTGTTTCGCAAACGAAACAGCGAGTTTGCAATGGCCCACAAAGAGGCCGTTGCGGGCGAAGCAGTCTCACAGGGTTACTTTCCCCGACGGAATCCCTATGGTCTGTAGTGCCGCGTGGGAGATTAGTTTCACAATGGTCCACAGGGGAGAGTACATCTTTCAAAGAAAAGCACAGGTGGTATAATCTCCCCAGGGGGGATGGGTATTCCCGAGTATGTCCTTTCCGAAGAAGAGCAGAAGGTTCTCGACCACATCCTCGACCTGGCTTTAGAGGTCGCCCAGGCAGAGAGCGGGTCGTTGATTCTTCGGGACAGAAAGGGTGAGCTTTACCTTGCCGCCGGGCGAGGCATCCGCAGGGAGTACCTGGGGATGCGGGTGGGGAACGAAGAGGGGAGTATCTCTGCACTGGTCTTTGAGCGCCGGGAACCCATCGTGATCGACGCCGGTTCCCCGTATCCTGACCGCCGCCAGACGAGAAAACACGCCTCGGTATCCCTTCCGGTCTTCGACAGTGCCCGAAACGTCATCGGGGTCCTCAACCTCAACGCGCTTCTTCCCTCCTTCCCCCGTGAGGAGCTCCCCCGGCTTTCGGCGCTGGCGGAAAGCATCGGCCTTCTCCTTGCAGAGAACCTCCTGCGGCGCCAGCATGAGCGGAGAATCTTCGCCCTTTCTGAGATTGTCTCCCTTTTTGCCCGCCGGGTGCCCTGTGCTTCCTCAGAGAATGAGGCTTTTGCGAAGCTCTCCGATGCGGTGCGGGTCCTCACCGGGGCCTCCCAGGTGGCGATTTTCCGCTTTTCGCCCCGGAGGTCGTGGCGGGTCTTTACCCTGGGCTGGCCGAAGGAGCTCACCTGGAGAGCTCTGTCTCCCCTTCAGGAAAGGGTGGCGTTTCTTTTTGAGGAAAGAGTACCCCGTTTCCTGGAGTTCCAGAGCCGGTCCCTCCTTGCTCTACCTTTCGCAGTGCAGAAAGCCAGGCACTACGTGCTTTTTGCCTTCTGTGACGACACCTTAGATATCCTTGATTTCCTCCTTCTTTCTGTGGTTTCGGCTCTTGCAGAGTCCTGCCTTGAGAACCTGCGCCTCCTTGAGGAGACCAAGAAACTCACCCGGGAAGCGGAGCGGAGCCGCTTGGCCCGGGAGCTGCACGACGGCCTGGCGCAGGTGCTCGCCTCGGAGCAGATTTACCTCCATTTTTTGAGCCAGGAAGTGGGGAAAGACCGGCAACTTGCCCGGGAGCTTCTTGAGAAAGTCCGGAACCTCAACACCATTGCCATCGAGGAATCCCGTTTCATCCTCTCGGAGCTCAAGGGAAGGCCGGTGTCCCCTCTTGAGCTCGGGCGGAAGGTCGAGGAGGTGATCGAGAGCTTCCTGCCCCCGGGAATTGCGGTGGAGAAGAGCCTTGCCCTCCCTTCGGGTCTTCTGGCCTTCCGGGTGTACAGGACGGTGGTGGCAGTGCTCCAGGAGGCCCTCTCGAACGTCGCCAAACATGCCCGGGCAAAGAAGGTGCGGGTGGTGCTTGAGGCGCTGCAGGGGGCGAAACTCCGCCTCCTTGTGGAGGACGACGGGGTGGGCTTTGCTCGGGGGGAAGTCGGTGAGGGGCATTTCGGCCTTATGAACCTGCGTCTGCGGCTTCGGACCGTACGGGGGCGGTTGCGGATCAGTTCCTCACCCGGAAAGGGGACGAAGGTTGAGGCCCTCATTCCCCTGGAAGAGGTGGAGCAGGGATGACGAAGTGGCGGGTGGCCCTGGTGGACGACCATCCCATTTTTGCGGCCGGGCTCAAGAAGCTCCTTGAAGCCGAAGGGGATTTTGAGGTCGTGGCGCTTGCCCACAGCTTCGAGGAGGCGGTGGCGAAAATTCTCCCCATTGAAGTGGACCTGGTGCTCCTTGACTTCAACATCCCCGGGGGGAACGGGCTTGAGCTTCTCCGGAAGCTCCGTGAGGCCAAAAAGGGGACGGTCTTTCTCATGCTCACGGTGGAGGAGGATGAAAAGGTTGTCGTCCAGGCGATTCTTGAGGGAGCCCGGGGATACGTCCTCAAGCAGGATTCGCCGGAGCGGCTTTTGCGCAGCATCCGGGCCTGTCTCTCGGGCGAGGTTCTCCTGAGCGACCTCGTCTACTCCAGGATTCACCATCTGGTCAAGCGGGCGGTCCCCCAGGGGAGGTCGACCATCCGGGAGAAACTCTCTCCCCGGGAACAGGAAGTGGTGCGGCTCCTTGCCCAGGGGAAGAGCAACCGGGAGATTGGAGAGCTCCTCTTCATCAGCGAGAAAACCGTCAAGAACCACGTGAGCAACATCCTCCAGAAACTCGGCCTTTCCGACCGCCAGGAAGTCATCTTTTTAGCCCTCCGTGAGGGGTTCCTGGAGGAGGCAAAATAGGACCAAGGGGCCATACAAATAGG